>NZ_JBJIAK010000039.1:0-58093 GCF_045310915.1 Mycobacterium sp. SMC-17
GCGTTCACCATGACTCGTTGATCACAACGCGTGAACCACGCCAGATCCGAAGTCCACCACTCCCCGGGACGCTATCCTTTCCAGCCATAATCCCGGAAATATCGCCGCAGCTCTCCCATCATCGTCGGCAGGGCGAACGCCACGAATCGTGATCCTCGCGCAGGATCGAACCGGTTGACGGCCTGCAGCAACCCCACCCGGGCCACCTGCATCAGGTCTTCGAGATTCTCGCCGCGGCGGTCGAAGTGGCGTGCCACCCGGTCGGCCAGCGGGCAGCACCGCAGCACGATGCGTTCGAGTTGACGAGCATAGGCGGCCGAGTCGGGCGGTAATTGACGGAGCATCACGACCATCGCGACCACATCCGCGTATTCGTCAGGACTTTGATCGGGCTCTGCGCCGGCTTCTACCGGCTCACTCGCTTTACGAAAGTCGTTTTCCAACACAGAAACTGACATGCAGCACCCCTTCCAGGGTGTGACAGCACGCGCGATACCACCAATTGACGGCATAGCCGATTAGTTCGCGACATGCTGGCTTCCGCCGTGAAGGCGGAACGGCGATCTGCCGAAGTCGAGCCCGATTGCAACCGGCGAATCCTGAGAATGGAGGCCCCGCTCTGGACCGGATTCACGCGCCGAGCTGCAGTACCCTCGACTATCGCCGCTTTTGGCTAAGCGGCCACGCTGTAACAGCGTCGTGCTTCTCACAGTACACGGGGCTACCCGGCGCCACCACCGGAACGGGCGATGTACTCCTGCGCCTTGGTCTTCATCCCCTGATACACCAGGTGCCAGCCGTTGGGATCACCCTTGAGCACCGCGGCGGTCAGGTCTTTGATCTGTTCGTAGGTCGCGTGCGGAGGGATCGGCGGCACTTCGGGGTCGCACCTGACGTCCAGCACGACGGGGCGATCGGCACCCAGCGCCCGATCCCAGGCCTCGCCCAGCCGGTCGGGATCATTGACCGCGATGCCATCCAGCCCCATGGCACAGGCGATCTCGGCATACGAGACGTCCGGTAGCGATTGTGACGGCACGAACTTGGGCGCTCCGCCCATTGCCCGCAACTCCCAGGTGACCTGATTGAGATCGCCATTGTGGAAGACACACACCACCAGGCGCGGGTCGGACCATTGCTCTGCATAGCGCTTGATGGTCAACAGCTCGGCCATGCCGTTCATCTGCATCGCGCCGTCGCCGACGAGCGCGACGACAGGACGGTCCGGATGCGCGAACTTCGCACCGATCGCGTACGGCACTCCGCACCCCATGGTTGCGAGCGTGCCCGACAGCGAACCGCGCATCTCACCGCGTAACTTCAGGCACCGCGCATACCAGTTGGTGGACGAACCGGAGTCTGCCGTCACGATGGCGTCGGCCGGTATCCGCTGTGAGAGCTCCCACACGATCCGCATCGGATTCACCGGGCGGGCCGACAACATGCACTGGCGCTCGACGGTGTCCCACCAGCGAGACACGTTGTGCTCGATGGTGTCTCGCCATTTCCGGTCGGTCTTCGGTTCCACCAGCGGCAGGAGCGCACCGAGCGCGGCACTCGCGTCGGCGACGATGTTCACCTCCGTCGGGTAGCGCATGCCGATTGCCGTTCCGTCGATGTCGATCTGAATCGCCCGGGCCTGACCGAATTTCGGCAGGAACTGGCTGTAGGGAAAATTCGATCCGACGATCAGCAGGGTGTCGCAGTCGCGCATCATCTCGTAGCTCGGCCGCGACCCGAGCAACCCGATGGACCCGGTGACGTACGGCAGCTCGTCGGACAGCACGTCCTTGCCCAGCAGTGCCTTGGCGAGCCCGGCGCCCGTCTTGTACGCAAGTTCGCGCACCTCTTCGGCGGCCTGGCGGGCACCCTGCCCGACCAGAATCGCCACGCGCTCACCGGCATTGAGCACATCGGCTGCCTGGCGGACCTGTTCGTTCTGCGGATACACCGCCGGCGGCACATACTCCGGATCACTCGACGGCACCTGCTTGAACGCGTGCTGCGGAGGTTCGTATGGCTGCTCCTGCAGATCCGACGGGATCACCAGGGCCGTCGGCGCCCGCCGGGCCAGCGCGATGCGGATCGCCCGGTCGAGCGCGTTGGGTAGTTGGTTGGCGACATTGACATCGACCAGGTAATCACTGGCGACATCCTTGAAGAGACTGTGCAGGTCGACTTCCTGCTGATAGCTACCACCCATCGCGCTGCGCGCCGTCTGGCCCACGATCGCCACCACCGGAACGCGGTCGAGCTTGGCGTCGTACAGCCCGTTCAACAGGTGGATGGCGCCCGGCCCCGATGTCGCCATACAGACACCGAGCCCACCACCGAATTTGGCGTATCCCGTGGCGCCGAACGCTGCCATCTCTTCGTGGCGGGTCTGGATGAACTGCGGCACATCATCGCTCCGGCCGAATGCGGAAACGATCCCGTTGATGCCGTCACCCGGATAGGCGAATACGTGACGGACATGCCATTGCCTCAGCCGCTCGAGCAGGTAGTCCCCAACAGTCATCGTCATCCTGGCGTGGTACCCGTGAGGTACCGGACGAAACAGGCGTTTCGCGGTTCGGCCGCCCGGGTACGCCCTCAACAGGACAGTCCCAAGGAAACCGCTACCACCCGGGAGGTGTCGATGTCTGAGGTCCAGGCCGGGGCGATCGCGCAACACGATGCAGACGCACAGGGAGCCGGACACCGGCGACGCACCGTCATCAACTGGGTACTGGCCGGCCTCACCGTGCCAGGTGCCCTCGCCATCATCCTGTATCAATACGCCCAGGTCCTGGCGACCGCGGGTTGTTCCGAACGCACCTGCGCCAAGCTGGGCCCGAGCCCGTTCGTATTCGGGCTGATCGAGTACGGCGCACCGGTGGTCGCGGTGCTGGCCATCGCGATCTCATTCGTGACCGCACGCACCCGGCGTGGCATCGTCGTACCGCTGGTCGCCTGGGCCCTGTTGATCGCCGGGTTCGCCGTCCTCACGTTCACGTTCGAAACCCCTTGACAGGAAAGGGGTTCCGATGACCACTGAAACGAAGATCGAGGCCGTCCGGCCCGCGGACGTCACGAAGGGCGACGTCATCGAGGACCCGGCGGGTGGCCGTTGGCTCACGGTCCGTGAGATCCAGGTGGACTCCTCGCCCTACAAGGACATCTTCAGCTTCTACGGTTCGGGACCCGATGACCGCATCATCGTGGTCGACAAGGAAAAAGTTCGGCGTAAGAGCGATGTGTCTGATGACGGGCGAGCACGGTGACGAGGGACCATCCGACCAGCGCTGGGACCGGATGGCCCGTCACGAGACGGAAATCGAACGGCTGGACCGCAATTGGTCGAGCCTGTTGCAGGAACTCCGCGTCACACAGACCGGAGTACAGCTGCTCACCGGCTTCCTGCTGACCCTGCCGTTCCAACAGCGGTTCTCCACGCTGGATGACCAGAGCCAGGCGGTCTACCTGGCGACCGTCGGCTTCTCGGTGGCGTCGACGATTCTGCTGATCGCCCCAGTCGGCATGCACCGCATCCTGTTTCGGCAACGACGCATGTCATTGATCGTGGCCGCGGCACACCGCTGCGCCTTCTACGGCCTGCTGCTGCTCGGCATGGCCCTGACCGGCGTGACCGAATTGATCTTCGGGACCGTCGCAGGCCAGGTGGCCGGCTGGGTCGCCGGCGGCATCGGATTGGCCGGCTTCTGCACGTTCTGGGTGCTGGTGCCATTGGCGATGCAGAACAGCGGACCCAACGATACCGCTCGCGCACAATAGTTTTCACGCAAGAAGCGGCCCGGCCTCCCCACGGTTGAAGGAGGCCGGGCCGTTCTGGCTCACTGGTTCTGCTGCTGGCGCTTCTCAGCGGCCGCCGCGCCGGAGCGGGCCGACTCGGCTTCCGCCTCATGCTTGGCCGCATCGCGTTCGGCGTCGGCCTTGTCCTGCTGGGCCTGTCCCTCACGGACCAGATCGTCCCGGCCCACGACACTGCCTGCGGCTTCCTTCAGCTTGCCCTTGACACCCTCGACGGTGCCCTTGACGCCCTCTTCGGGGCCACTCTTGTTCTCTCCCACTGCATTTCCTCCTTGTATTGCGGTGTTGTCAGGTGCGATCGAAGTCCGTCACACCAGGCGATTCGCGAGTAGCGCCTTGCCTTGCTCGGCACCCTTGCGGCTTTCCTTCTGCGCCCGCTTGAACAGATCGATGAGTTCGGTATCGCCCTGGCGCTCAGCGTCGGCGCAATAGCGTTCCATGCGAAGCGCGTTGCTCAGGCAGCTCTCCACGAACCAGATGAGGTTGTAGTCCTTGTCAGCGGTTCCGGTGAAGACGCCGGTGTCGGAGCCGGTATCGATGTGCGTGGTCATACGCCATTCCTCCAAACATGCTTGATTCCGTTGAACAATCCGGCACTACCGACATACCTGGTCTGCGCCCATCGGAAACCTTCTCTGGCGCAACGTTTCGCCAAAATCTGGCATGGGTACCCGAGTGCTCAGGAGTTGATGACAATGCGAAATACCCGGCATGACCAGGGAGTACGGCACCATCACCGCCGACGCAGCCCACAATCCCAGGCAATCGGCGCCGTCTGCCGGGTGTTCGTCAAGAACATCGTGCGGATGTGGGCTCTGCAGCCGAATCTGCGTTGGCCCTTCAGCTCCGTCGATCAGGTCGCCGCGCTGGCCCCGCTGCCGAGCTCGGCGACCGTGCAGCCCGTCCGCCTGCCGTCCTGTCCGGCCGAGCTGATCGGCACCGCCGGCTCGTCGGCCCGACGCGCCATCCTCTACCTGCACGGCGGCGCGTTCCTCACCTGCGGTCTCAACACGCACCGCGCCCTTGCCGCCCGGCTTGCCCGCAGCGCCGAGGCCGAGGTACTCAACGTCGGTTACCGCATGTTGCCCAACCACGGACTGTCGGCGGCATTGGCCGACGCGGCCGACGGGCTCCGCTGGCTGCTGCGCCGCGGCTACCGCTGGTCCGACATCGTGGTGGCCGGAGATTCTGCGGGCGGATATCTGGCCCTGCAGACCGCCGCCGATCTGCTTCGGGACGGTAACCCGCCCACCGCCGGCGTGGCCGCCATCTCCCCTCTGACGACGCTGAAGCCGCGCGACAAATCCCCCAGCGGCAAGGACCGGTGCGCCATGTTCACGGCACGCGCCATGACGTCGTTCATGCGCTACGTCGCCGCGCACGGTGAGAAGAATCCGTCCGGGCAGCCGATCGCCTCGCCCGTCGACGCGGACCTGCGCCGGATGCCGCCGGTGTTGATCCACGTCAGCAGCGACGAGTTTCTCCGGCCCGACGCGGAACTGATGTACGAGCGGTTGACCGCCGCGGGGGCACAGTGCGAACTTCACATGTGGGACGGGCAGATCCACGACTTTCCGCTTGCCGCTCCCGTCCTGCCCGAAGGGCGGCGGGCGATCCACTACATCGGCGAGTTCGTCAAGCAGGTCACGCCCGCGGCGAACCTCGACGCAGCGGACTATCCGTCGGCCGCATCATTGTGAATCAGGGCTGCCCACCGCCGCGTTTGTTGACCATCGCGCTGGGTAACCAGACACGGTGGACAAAACATCGAATGCAAAGCAAGAGCAACTCGAGGCCACGCGGGTCGACAACAATGCGGGGTACCTGACCACCCAACAGGGGGTGCGGGTTCCGCACACCGACGACGCCCTCACCGCAGGTGAGCGCGGCCCGACCCTGATGGAGGATTTCCACGCGCGGGAGAAGATCACCCACTTCGACCACGAACGCATTCCCGAGCGGGTCGTGCACGCACGCGGCGCGGGGGCCTACGGGTACTTCGAGCCGTACGACGATTCGCTGGCCGACTTCACCACGGCGAAATTCCTGACCACGCCGGGCCTGCGCACACCGGTGTTCGTGCGCTTCTCCACCGTCGCGGGGTCCCGCGGCTCCGCCGACACCGTACGCGACGTCCGCGGCTTCGCCACCAAGTTCTACACCGAGCAAGGCAACTACGACCTCGTCGGCAACAACTTCCCCGTCTTCTTCATCCAGGACGGCATCAAGTTCCCCGACTTCGTCCACGCGGTGAAGCCGGAGCCGCACAACGAGATTCCGCAAGCCGCGTCTGCCCACAACACGCTGTGGGACTTCGTGTCGCTGCAGCCGGAAACGCTGCACACCATCATGTGGCTGATGTCCGACCGCGCCCTGCCGCGCAGCTACCGAATGATGCAGGGCTTCGGCGTGCACACCTTCCGGCTGGTGAACGCGGCCGGCGAGGGCGTCTTCGTGAAATTCCACTGGACGCCGAAACTCGGTGTGCACTCACTGCTCTGGGAGGAATGCCAGCAGATCGCCGGTAAGGATCCGGACTTCAATCGCCGCGACCTGTGGGACGCCATCGAGGCCGGCCAATACCCCGAGTGGGAGCTGGGCGTTCAGCTGATCCCCGAGTCCGACGAGTTCGCCTTCCCGTTCGATCTGCTCGACGCGACCAAACTTGTTCCAGAGGAACGGGTTCCGGTGATCCCGGTCGGCCGGATGGTGCTCGACCGCAACCCGGACAACTTCTTCGCCGAGACCGAACAGGTCGCGTTTCACACCGCCAATGTGGTGCCGGGTATCGACTTCACCAACGATCCCCTGCTGCAGCTCCGCAATTTCTCATACCTGGACACCCAGCTGATCCGCTTGGGCGGGCCGAATTTCGCGCAGTTGCCGGTCAACCGGCCCATCGCAGCGGTGACCAACAATCAGCGCGACGGCTACGGCCAGCACACCATCCCCCAGGGCGCCACGAGTTACCTCAAGAACAACCTCGGCGGTGGCTGTCCCGCGCTGGCCGACGAAGACGCCTACCGGCACTACACCGAACGCGTCGACGGTCGCAAGATCCGCAGCCGCGCAGAGAGTTTCAAGGACCACTACAGCCAGGCCCGGATGTTCTGGCTGAGCATGTCGACCGTCGAGAAGGACCACATCGTCGCCGCATTCTCGTTCGAACTCGGCAAGGTCGGCCCCGAGACCGGCATCCGTGAACGAGTCATCGCACAGCTCAACATGATCGACCACGAGCTGGCCGAGCGGGTCGCCGCCAAGCTCGGACTGCTGGCGCCGGACGAGGTCGCCGTCCCCGACCATGTGACGCCGTCGCCGGCGCTGTCGCAGATGAACACCGCGACCGATTCCATCGTCAGCCGCCGGATCGCCGTCCTGGCCGCCGACGGCGTGGACCTGCGCGGCACCGAGCGGACCGCCGCCGCGCTCAGGGAGTTGGGCGCCACCGTCGACATCATCGGCCTGATCGGTGGCGGCACCATCGCGACCGACACCGGCCAGGAACTCGGCGTGGATCTCGGGCTCAACACCACGTCGTCGACGCTGTACGACGCGGTGCTGGTGCCGGGACCGCAGAACTCCGTCGAGCTGCTCGCACAGGACGGTTCGGCGATCCATTTCGTCACCGAGGCCTACAAGCACCTGAAGCCCATCGCCGCGTTCGGTGCGGGTGTCGGCTTGCTGCGCGCCGCGGGGATCAATCCCGAATCCGCCGGACTGGCCGAAACCCACACGGACAGAGGCGTTGTCACTACGACATCGCACGGCGGCTCGCTCGACGAACTGTTCATCGAGGCGTTCGTCGACACGATCCGGCGGCACCGGACCTGGAACCGGGCGACGGAAGCGGTGCCTGCCTGATGTCTGACGACAACATGCTCACCCCGAGCGAGTCCACCGACTCCGACGAATTGCACAACCGCGACGGCGACCAAACCGTCGAGCCACCCGAAGGCTGGCATGGAGCCGATCAATTCGGTCTGCTCGAAGACGAAGCCGAGCAGGGCGAATCGCTCGACGACAAGCTCGCCGCCGAGGAGCCCGATGTGCTCGACGGCCCGGTCCGGCCGGACACCGAGGAGGACGCCTCGTTCTTCCCCGTCGTGGACGACGATTCGGACACCAATCAAACACCGTGAGGAGGAGTGTCATGCCGAAGACCACGAAGACAGGGCAAGCCAAGAAGAGTGAGCTGCCCAGCACACTGCAGAAGTCGAGTCCCAAGGCGCAACGCACGTTTGCGAAAGCACACGACTCGGCGGCCGAGGAATACGGCGAAGGTGAACGCGCCCACCGCGTCGCGTACTCAGCCCTGAAGCACAGCTACGAGAAGGTCGGCGACCACTGGGAGAAGAAGGACCACAAGGGCCCCTCGGACGAGCGGGCGCGCAGCGGCGGGCCCAACGCCCGCGGCAAGACCGCCGAGGGCGTTGACACCCAGGCCACCAAGAAACATCTCATGGACGTCGCGCGCCGGCTCGACATCCGGGGCCGGTCGACGATGAACAAGGACGAATTGGTCGACGCGATCGAGAAGGCCAACCGGCGGGCGAGCCGCCGCTAGCGGACTACCACTGACCGAGCTGGCACTGCACGTTGTACGGCGCGGTCTGGTGCGCTGCCGACTGCCCGTCGACCGCGATGTCGCACGTCGAGTCCGGGGCGGCCTGGCCACCGTGCGTGGTGCTGCTGACGGTGAAGATGGCCCACTGCGGGTCGGCGAGCGTCGTGGTGAACACCCACGGGGCGTCCGGACCGACGGTGACCGTCTCGCGCTTGAGGTAGGCGTAGGCGTCGGCGTTGTAGGCGGCCTTGTTCGCCGGCTGATTGACCAGATAGAGCAGGTCGAAGGTGGCCGGGCCGCCCACCGACAGCGTGTACCGGACCTCGTGGCCGGCCGGGGCGGCAGACGCCACCGGCGCCATCAGCCCAGCGGCCGCCACTGCTGCCGCGCCACACACCACTGACAACTTGACTGTCGCTTTACGCATGCCGGTCATATCGACTGACCGTACCGGACTGTTACACCCTGCATCAGACGTATCACCCCGCCTGCAGCTCCAGCAGCACTGTCACCGGCCCGTCGTTGACGAGCTCGACGTGCATATGGGCGCCGAACCGCCCGGTCGCGACCTCGGCGCCCAGCGCCCGCAGTGCCGCAGCGAACTCGTCGACGAGCGGCTCGGCGACCGGCCCGGGAGCCGCGGCGTTCCAGGACGGGCGGCGTCCCTTGGCAGTGTCGGCATACAGGGTGAACTGACTGACCACGAGGATCGGGGCGCCGGCGTCAGCGGCGCTGAGCTCGCCGTCGAGGATGCGCAGCCGCCACAGTTTGTCGGCCATCTTGCGCACCACCGCGGCGTCGTCGGTATGTGTCAGACCGACGAGCGCCACCAGGCCCTGAGGGTTCGGGGTGATCTCACCGACGGTCTGCCCGTCGACAGTCACCCGCGCCGACGTCACCCGCTGCACCAGTACCCGCACGTTCGCAGATGTTGCCACAGCAGTTTGTGGTACCTGTGGTGGTCATGGACGGCCCATCCTGGCGCGGTACTCCCCTGACCCGGCGTTCGGTCCTGGTCGGCCTCGGCGCCGTCGGGGCGTTCCTCGCCGTCGACCTCGGACTCGTCGCGTACACCAGCCGCGCCGGCACGCTGACCCGCCAGACGTTCCTGGACGGTTTCCGGAGCGTCTTCGGCGCCCACCCCGGCTTCCGGAAGAACCACGCCAAGGGCGTCTCGGTGGTCGGCCATTTCATGAGCAACGGCAACGCCGCCGCCCTGTCCCGCGCCGCGGTCTTCGGTCCGGGTGAGATGCCCGTCTCCGGTCGGTTCTCGCTGGCCGGCGGCAACCCGACCGTCGCCGATACTCCCGGCGCCGCACGCGGGCTCGGCCTGGCCATCGGCTTCCCCGGCCCCGGCCAGTGGCGGACCGCGATGCTCAACATCCCGGTGTTCCTAGACAATTCACCACAGGGCTTCTACGACCGGCTGCTGGCCTCCAAACCGGTCGCCGACGGCAAGCCCGACCCGAAGGTCATGGCCGACTTCCTCGGCCGGCACCCCGAGACCGCGGCCGCGATGGCATTGGTCAAGAAGAGCCCGCCCACGCCGGGTTTCGCCGACAGCACATTCGCGGGTCTGCACAAGTTCTATCTGGTTAGCCAGGCCGGCGTCCGCACGCCGGTCCGCTGGTCGTTCGTACCGCAGCAGACGGCGCTGCCACCGAAGTCCGACGATCCCAACGCGTTGTTCGACGCGCTGATCCTGCAGTTGAAAAAGGCTCCGCTGCAGTGGAATCTGCGACTGACGGTCGGACGGGACGGCGATCCGACCGACCCGACACTGCCGTGGCCGGCCGACCGGCAGGTCATCGACGCGGGCGTCCTGACGCTCACCGAAGCCCAGACCGATGCCGCCGGCAACGCCCGCGACATCAACTTCGATCCGCTGGTCCTGCCCGACGGCATCGAACCGTCCGACGACCCGCTGCTCAGCGCGCGGTCGGCGGTGTACGCCGGGTCGTACCGGGCCCGGACCATCGAGCCGAAAAGCGCTCCGGCCGTTCAGGTTGTGCCATGACCGGCCGCTTCCCCGTCCGCACCCGGGTGTTGCACTGGCTGACCGCGGTCGCCGTGTTCGCCGCGTTGTTGATCGGCTTCACCATGACCAACCGGATCGGTTCCCACGGGGCCCTGGTCGCCGTCCACATGACGCTGGGCATCAGCGTCCTGGTCATCGTGATCGTCCGGGCGGCAAACAGATTCACCCACAAGCCGCCGAAGTGGCCCGACACGGTGGGACCGCTGGAAGGCAAGTTGATCGCCGGGTCCGAACTGGCGATGTACGCCATGCTGCTGGCGCAGCCACTGGTCGGCTGGGCCATGGTGTCGGCTTCGGGCACCCCGGTGCGGGCCTTCGGACTGACGCTACCCGGCCTCGTCCCCTTCGACGGCGACCTGTACGGCGTTCTGCGGCAGGCACATTCAGTGGTGGCCTACCTGTTGGTGGCCGCCATCGCGGCACACGTCAGCGCCATCCTGTTCCACACCCTGACATTGCGCGACGGCATGCTCCGCCGCATGACCCACTGAGCCTTCTCCCGCGAGCGGCCGTGTTTGTACACCGACACGCCGTGTCGGGCGTGCATTTTGGGGACGCTCAGCGCTGACGAGCGGCCCCAAAATACGCAGCTAAGGAAGCAGTGCGGCCACTCGGGCGGCGACGTCGGCGATGGGCACATCGACCTGCTCACCGTTCGACAGGTTCTTGACGCCCACGGTGCCGGCCTCGATGTCGCGGTCACCCGCGACCAGGGCCACCTTGGCGCCGGAGCGGTCGGCGGCCTTCATCGCACCCTTGAGGCCGCGGTCGCCGTAACACATGTCGGTACGCACACCCGAACCACGCAGGGCCGCAACGATCTTCGCCAATTCCAGCTTGGCCGGCGCACCCAGCGGCACGGCGTACACATCGACAGCCGCCGGAGACGCCACCGTCTTGCCCTCGGCCTTGAGCGCCAGCACCGTGCGGTCCACACCGAGGCCGAAGCCGATGCCGGACAGGTCCTGCCCGCCCAGCTGCTTCATGAGGCCGTCGTAGCGGCCACCGCCACCGATGCCGGACTGCGCGCCGAGGCCGTCGTGCACGAACTCGAACGTGGTCTTGGTGTAGTAGTCCAGGCCGCGGACCATGCGCGGGTTGATGACGTACGGCACGCCGAGAGCGTCCAGGTGCGCCAGCACGGTGTCGAAGTGCTCCTTGGCGGCCTCCGACAGGTGATCGAGCATCACCGGGGCGTCGGCCGTCATCTCCTTGACGTGCGGCCGCTTGTCGTCGAGCACCCGCAGCGGATTGATCTCCGCGCGGCGCCGCGTGTCCTCGTCGAGATCGAGCTTGAACAGGAAGTCCTGCAACAGCTTCCGGTACTGCGGGCGGCAGGTGTCGTCGCCCAGCGACGTGATCTCCAAGCGGAAGCCGTCGAGGCCCAGCGAGCGGAAGCCGGCGTCGGCCACGGCGATCACCTCGGCGTCGAGCGCCGGGTCGTCGATGCCGATGGCCTCGACTCCCACCTGCTGCAGCTGGCGGTACCGGCCGGCCTGCGGCCGCTCGTACCGGAAGAACGGTCCGGAGTACCGCAGCTTGGCCGGCAGCGCTCCGCGGTCCAGTCCGTGTTCGATGACGGCCCGCATGACGCCGGCGGTGCCTTCGGGCCGCAGCGTGACGGAGCGGTCGCCGCGGTCGGCGAAGGTGTACATCTCCTTCGACACCACGTCGGTGGACTCGCCCACACCGCGGGCGAACAGCGCGGTGTCCTCGAAGACCGGCAGCTCGATGTGGCCGTACCCGGCCAACCGCGCGACGTTCAGCAGTCCGTCACGTACCGCGACAAATTCCGCCGAGTCCGGGGGCAGGTAATCCGGGACGCCCTTGGGCGCCTGAAAATCGCTCAACTTGATAAGCCTTCGAGGAATGGGTTGGTACGGCGTTCGGCGCCGATCGTGGTCTGTGGGCCGTGCCCAGGTAGTACCACGGTGTCGTCGTCGAGCACCAACAGTTTTGTCACGATCGAGTTCAGCAGGTCCCGGCCGCTGCCGCCCGGGAGATCGGTGCGGCCCACCGACTGCTTGAACAAGGTGTCGCCGGTGAATGCCAGTTCGGCGGGACCGTCGGTCACGCGGAACACCACCGAGCCCCGGGTGTGCCCCGGCGTGTGGTCCACCGTCACGGTGATGCCGCCCAGGTAGAGCTTGTCACCGTCGCGGTCGAGTTCGACGACCTGCTTGGGCTCGGAGAAGAGCACCCCGAACGCCAGCTGCGCCAACCGCGGACCGAACCCCTTGATGGGATCGGTCAGCATGAACCGGTCCTCGGGGTGGATGTACACCGGGCAGCCGTAGGTGTCCGCCACCTTCTGCGCCGACCAGATGTGGTCGACGTGGCCGTGGGTGAGCAGCACCGCCGACGGGGTGAGCCGGTTCTCATCCAGGATTTCGCGGATGCGGCCCATGGCCCGCTGGCCCGGGTCGACGATGATGGCGTCCGACCCGGCGCGCGCCGCGAGGATGTAGCAGTTGCACTGCAACATCCCGGCCGGAAACCCCGTCAACAACACGTAGCCATTTTCCCACGTGGGAAACTGCCTCCATGACGCAGCCAGGACCGTGGGGACCCCCGCCGCCCGACCAGCCCCAGTACTACGGTGCGCCGCAATACGTTCCGGGCTTTCCGCCACCGAAGAAGTCCCGCACCGGCTGGGTGATGTTCGCCGTGATCGCCGTCATCGCGCTGATCGCGGCCGGCGTCGCCGCCGTCATCGTGCTTCGGCACAAGAACGTGCCCGTCGGGGGGGCCGCCGAGACATCGTCCGCTGACTCCGGTCCGACGCCGCTGCGCTCGATCCGCCTCGCGGCGCCCAACGTCGTCACCAAGCCGGGCAGCTCCGAGCCGAAGGCCACGCTCACGGTCTACGAGGACTTCCTGTGCCCGTTCTGCGGCCGGTTCGAGCAGGTCTACGGCCCGACCATCGGCAAGCTGATCACCGACGGCCGCGTCGCCGTGGACTACACCATGGTTTCGATCCTGGGCCGTGGCGACCTGACGTCGTACTCGGTACGGGCCGGCGCGGCGGCGTACTGCGTGGCCGACGCCGACACCGCGGCGTTCCAGCGATTCCATGCCGCGCTGTTCGCGCATCAACCCGACGAGTCGGCGCAGACGTTCCCGGCCGACGACGAGCTGGTCGAACAGGCGAAGAAGACCGGCGCCCCGGATTCGGTCGCCGATTGCATCACCGGCGGCAAGTACCGCGACATGGTCAACAGCGCGGTGAAGAGCTCGGGCATCAGCTCGACGCCGACGGTCCTGCTCAACGGCACCGATATCGGGGACGCCGTGCTGCTGCATCCCGATCCGCAGGCGCTGCTGGACCAGCTCAAGAACGTCTCAGGGTGACCTGGCACACTCGGTGCCGACCAGCTGTACGTCGGGGCAATTCCCCCGACCGTGACGAGGAGGGCTTCGGCGGTGCCGACGAATGAACAACGGCGGGAGACCGCCAAGCGCAAGCTGGAACGGCAGTTGGAGCGCCGGGCCGAGAAGGCCCGCAAGCAGCGCATCATCACCATCGCCGCGTCGGTGGTCGCGGTGCTCGCGGTGATCGGCGGCGCCGTCTTTGGTGTCATCTACCTCAACAAGGACTCCGACTCCTCGTCGGCGACGGCCTCGGCATCGACCGAGAGCTCGACCGCCCCGGCGCAGAACCCGCCCGCCGACGGCAAGCTGCCGCCGTTCGTGGCGCCCGCCGGCCTCGGTGAGAACTGCCAGTACCCGGCGTCGTCGGAGCAGGCCAGCAAGAAGGTCAACCCGCCGCGCACCGGCAAGATCCCGACCACCCCGCCGACGGTGACGGCCAGCATGAGCACCAATCAGGGCAACCTGGGCCTGACGCTGGACAACGCCAAGGCGCCGTGCACCGTCAACAGCTTCGCCAGCCTGGCGCAGCAGGGCTACTTCAACGACACCCCCTGCCACCGGCTCACCAAGGGCGGCCTGGACGTCCTGCAGTGCGGTGACCCGACGGGCTCCGGCATGGGCGGCCCCGGCTACCAGTTCGCCAACGAGTACCCGACGAACCAGTACCAGCCCGACAGCCCCGCGCTGAGCCAGCCGGTCGTCTACCCGCGCGGCACGCTCGCGATGGCCAACGCCGGCCCGAACACCAACGGCAGCCAGTTCTTCCTGGTCTACCAGGATTCGCAGCTGCCTCCGGGCTACACCGCGTTCGGCACCGTCGACGCGACCGGCCTGGCCACCCTGGACAAGATCGCCCAGAACGGCATCGAGGGCGGCGGCGGCGACGGCAAGCCCGCGCAGCCGGTCACGGTGAAGTACATCCAGCTCGACTGACAGTTCACGAAGAAGGCCCGGTCACCACGGTGACCGGGCCTTCTTCGTGTTAGGCCCTGCGCGGACCCGGCAGCGGTGGAATCATGCGGATCGTGGCGAACACCAAACCGCAGACCATCTCGTACCCGGCGCCCGGCTCGCGGCCGAACCGCCACGACGATGTCGCCGTCGATCCACACGTGATCGTGCTGTTCGGCGCGACCGGCGACCTCGCCAAACGCAAACTGCTGCCAGGTCTGGCCTATCTGGACCAGTCCGAACTGGCACCCGACATCCAGATCGTCGGCACCTCGTTGGAGGACCTGACGATCGACGAGTTCCGCGCGCTGGCCAAGGCCGCGATCGACGAATTCGGCAGCCACCACCTGACCGACGAACAGTGGGAACGGTTCGCCGCGACGCTCACCTACGTCCCGCAGAGCGCCGGGCCGTCTGGTCTGGCGGCTGCGGTGGCCGCCGCGGAGAAGAAACTGGGCCCGAATGTGCGCCGCCTGCACTATCTTTCGGTACCACCCAAAGCTGCGCGCGCCGTCATCGCGACCCTGGACGAGGCCGGCCTGGTCGAGCGCTCCCGCGTCGTCATGGAGAAGCCGTTCGGGACCGACCTGGCCAGCGCCGTCGAACTCAACAACTTCGTTCACGAAACGTTCGACGAGGCACAGATTTTCCGGATCGACCACTTTCTGGGCAAGGAAGCCGCGCAGAACATCCTGGCGTTCCGGTTCGCCAACGGCCTGTTCGAGCCGATCTGGAATCGCAACTTCATCGACCACATCCAGATCGACATTCCCGAGATGCTCGGGCTGGATGCCCGCGCCAACTTCTACGAGAGCACCGGCGCCTACAAGGACATGGTGGTCACCCACCTGTTCCAGGTGATGGCGTTCGTGGTGATGGAGCCGCCGACGGCGCTGGAACCGCGCGCCATCAGCGAGGAGAAGAACAAGGTCTTCCGGTCCATGCTGCCGGTGAAGGTGTCCGACGTCGTCCGTGGGCAGTTCACCGGCTACCGCGAACTCGAGGGCGTGGCAAGGGATTCCGATACGGAGACATTCATCGCCTTGAAGGTCGGCATCGACAACTGGCGCTGGGCCGGCGTGCCGATCTACCTACGCACCGGCAAGAAGATGGCCGAGGGCATGCGCATCATCTCGATCGCCTTCAAGGAGGCGCCGCGCACCATGTTCCCGTCGGGTTCGGGCGTCGGTTCCCAGGGACCCGACCACCTGACCTTCGACCTGGCCGACAACTCGAAGGTGTCACTGTCGTTCTACGGCAAGCGGCCCGGGCCGGGCATGAAGCTCGAGAAGCTTTCGATGCAGTTCTCGGCCACCGAGGCCGACGGCGCCGACCAGGTACTGGAGGCCTACGAGCGGTTGATCCTCGACGCCATGCGCGGCGACCACACACTGTTCACCACTGCCGAGGGCATCGAGTCCCTGTGGGCGAATTCGGCTGCGCTGCTGGCGGATCCGCCGCCGGTCAAGAACTACCAGCCCGGTACCTGGGGCCCCAACGCCATCCACCAACTGATCGCGCCCAACGCCTGGCGGCTGCCGTTCGAACGGGGTTGGCGCGAGGCCAAGAAGAAGTAGCTGCTACGGCCGCGGCGCCGCGGCCGCCTGCTCGAGCTGCAGGATGGCCGCGTCGACCATGGTCTGGATGATTTCGCAGGTGCTGAAATCGCTCATCCACAGATGCGGCGTGTCGGTGCGGTGCAGCATCGCAACGCCGTGCAGCGCGACCGACAGCGCCGCGGCCACCCGCTTCGCGTCGGGCCCCGGCTCGGAGTCTGGGTCCATGCCGCCGGCGGCCAACAGGCCGCGCGTCACGACCTCGAGCGCCTGGCGCGCCGACGGGGTGATCTCGTCGACCTTGACCATCAGGACGTATCGCAACGGAAAGCGTTGGGCGAACGCGACATACGCACGGCAGCCGAGC
Source organism: Mycobacterium sp. SMC-17 (assembly GCF_045310915.1). Taxonomy (NCBI): domain Bacteria; kingdom Bacillati; phylum Actinomycetota; class Actinomycetes; order Mycobacteriales; family Mycobacteriaceae; genus Mycobacterium; species Mycobacterium sp. SMC-17. The sequence goes on from NZ_JBJIAK010000039.1 coordinate 16,662, forward strand.
AGTAGGCGCTCTCGCCGCGTCTTGCCGCTCTGCACCTGCTCGGCGATGTCCTGGTTCACCTGATCCCAGCTCAGCTCCGCCACTGCGGCCAGCACGTCCTCGCGACTGTCGAAATGGGCGTACACCGACATGTTCGAGATGCCGGCTTCACGCGCGATGCTCCGCAACGACACCTCGTTCGTGGACTCCGATGAGTCGACGACCCGGATCGCGGCGGCCAGGATTTCGTCGCGCAGCAGCGCGCCCTGCCCTCGCACATTCCGCTGCCGTGTCGAGCCCGCCATGCCTTCACCCTAATCGTCGTCGTGACGAGGTGTGATGGTCGCCACCGCCCGTAACTATACATGCGTATATATACAGTCGTATGGTGCTCGTCATGAACTGGTTGCTCAAGACCGCGCGGCGCGGCTGGGTGCTGCTGACGGTTGTCGGGGTCGTCACGGTCGGCGGTTTCGTCATCGACCGCTTCCACGGCGTGTTCGGCAGCCAGCATTCCGCCGAAACCCGCACGGACAACATCGTTTCGACCATCCCGAAGTACGTGACGTACGAAGTGGACGGACCCTCCGACACCAGCGGGATGATCAGCTACGTCGACGAGCGGGCCCAGCCGCAACGCGAGCGCTTCACCTCACTGCCCTGGTCGAAAACCCTGACCACCACGGTGCCGAGCGTGTTCGCCAACCTCGTCGCACAGGGCGACAGCAGCCGACTGACCTGCCGCATCACGGTCAATGGCGAGCTGCGTGACCATCAGTCATCCGACGGCGCTTCGGCGACCACGTTCTGCCTGGTGAAGGCAGCATGAGCGGCCAGCACAGCAGCCGGGGCCGCTATCCCCGGCTGATCCGCATCCTGTCGGTGCCGATCATCCTGATCTGGCTGGCAGCCACCGCGGCCACCAACCTGCTGGTGCCCAAACTCGAGGTCGTCGGCGCGAACAACGCCGTGTCGCTCTCCCCGCAGGACGCTCCATCGGTCATCGCGACCAAACACATCGGCACCACATTCGGCGAATTCGATTCCGACAGCGTGCTGATGATCATCATCGAGTCGGATCAGGCGCTCGGCAACACCGCACGGCAGTACTACGGCGACCTGGTGCACCAGCTCCAGCAGGACACCGCACACATCGAGCACGTGCAGGACTTCTGGGGCGACCGCATCACCTCGGCCGGATCCGAGAGCGAGGACCACAAGGCGGCCTACGTCCAGGTGAACCTGCGCGGTGACCAAGGGTCCACCGAGGGTGTCGAATCCGTGGATGCGGTGCGGCACATCGTCGACCGCAGCCATCCGCCGGCCGGGGTCAAGGCGTTCGTCACCGGCCAGGCCGCCCTGGTCGCCGACACCAACGAGGCCGGCGACAAGAGCATGGTCAAGATGACGGTCGTGACGCTCGTCGTCATCGCGTTGATGCTGCTGGTCGTATACCGCTCCATCGCAACGACATTCATCGCGCTCCTGGTCGTACTGACCGAGATGAGCATGGCCCGCGGGCTGGTCGCCGTCCTCGGTAATGCCCAGTTGATCAGTCTGTCGACCTTCGCCGTCAGCGTGCTGACCGCGCTCGCGATCGCCGCCGGCACCGACTACTGGATATTCCTGGTCGGCCGCTATCACGAGGCCCGCAATGCCGGCGAGGACCGGGAAACCGCCTATTACTCAACGTTTTCCAGCGTCTACCACGTGATCCTCGGCTCCGGCCTGACCATCGCCGGCGCCATGATGTGCCTGCTGTTCACCCGGCTGAACTACTTCAACACCCTCGCGCTGCCGTGTGCGACCGCGATGACCGTCATCCTGGTCATGGCGCTGACCTTCGCACCCGTCGTGATGGTGGTCAGCACCCACTTCGGGCTGCTGGACCCCAAGCGTGCCAACAAGACCCGCGGCTGGCGCCGGGTCGGCACCGCCGTGGTCCGGTGGCCCGGGCCCATCCTGGTCGCGGCCACCGCCGCCGCGCTGGTCGGCGTGCTGGCATTGCCCGGATACCGCACCAACTACGACAACCGCTTCTACGTACCGAAAGACGTGCCGTCCAACATCGGCTATGCCGCGGCCGAAGAGCATTTCACCTCCGCGCGGATGAACCCCGACATGTTGATGGTCGAGGCCGATCACGACCTGCGGAACTCCCGGGACATGCTGGTGCTGGACCGGATCGCGAAGAACATCTTCCGGGTTCCGGGTATCGCCCGGGTGCAGAGCATCACGCGCCCGCTCGGCCCACCGATGGAACACGGCTCGGTGCCGTTCCAGATCAGCGCGCAGGCCGTCTCGATGAACGAGAACCTGCAGTTCCTGAAGGCCCGCCTCGGCGACGTGCAGACCATGACCGACCACCTCACCTCGATGATCGGCATCATGCGGCACATGCACGACCTCAGCGTGCAGCTGGCCGATGCCACGCATGCCGGAGATGTTGCCGCGCAGGACATGTCGGCGACCACCGCCGAGTTGCGGGACCAGATCGCCGATTTCGACGACTTCTTCCGGCCGCTGCGGAACTACTTCTACTGGGAGCCGCACTGCTTCGACATTCCGGTCTGTCACGCGATGCGCTCGGTGTTCGACGCCACCGACGGCTTCGACCGGCTGGCCGACAACACCAGGGCACTGTCGGACGCCATGGGCAAGCTCGACGTGGTGACGCCGCAGATCGCCGCCCAGCTGCCACCCCTGATCAGCCTGTCCACGGACGTCCGCAACCTGATGCAGACCATGCGCAGCACTTTCGACGGCATGGTCACCCAGATGGAACGCATGACCGACACCGCTGCGGCCATGGGTCAGACGTTCGACGACGCGAAGAACGACGACATGTTCTACCTGCCGCCAGAAGCGTTCAGCAGCCCCGACTTTCAGCGCGGCATGGAACTGATGCTCTCCCCCGACGGCAAGGCGGCCCGCTTCATCGTCACTCATGACGTTGATCCCGCAACCCTGGAGGGCATTTCGCACGTCGATGCCGAACTGCAGGCCGCCAAGGAGGCCGTCAAGGGCACGCCGCTGGCCGGCGCGAAGTTCTATCTGGGCGGTACCGCCGCGACCTACAAGGACATCCAGCAGGGCGCGCACTACGACCTGCTGATCGCCGCCCTCGCCGCCATCATCCTGATCTTCGTGGTGATGCTGCTGATCACCCGGGCCCTGGTCGCGTCGATCGTCATCGTCGGCACCGTGGTGCTGTCGCTGGCCGCGTCGTTCGGTCTGTCGGTGCTGATCTGGCAGTACTTCCTGGGCATCGAGTTGCAGTGGCTGGTGATCGCCATGTCGGTCATCGTCCTGCTGGCCGTCGGCTCCGACTACAACCTGCTGGTGGTGTCCCGCTTCAAGGAGGAGATCAGCGCCGGCCTGCGCACCGGACTGATCCGTGCCACCGGCGCCACCGGTGGCGTCGTCACCGCCGCCGGCCTGGTGTTCGCGTTCACCATGATCTCGATGATCGCGAGCGATCTGCGGTCGGTCGGCCAGATCGGCACCACGATCGGACTCGGCCTGCTGTTCGACACCTTCGTGGTGCGCTCCCTGATCACCCCGTCGATCGCGGCACTGCTCGGACGCTGGTTCTGGTGGCCACTGAAGGTCCGGAGCCGTCCCGCCCGTGCCGCTGAAACCACCAGCACAACACCGGAATTGGAGATGGCATGAAGCTGCGTCCCTTCACCGATCTGACCACTGTCACCGCGATCGACTCCGGTGTGTTCACCGCCAACATCGACGGCAGGTGGACCATCGGCCCCAAGGTGCACGGGGGCTGCATGATGGCGCTGTGCGCCGCCGCCGCTCGCCAGAGTGTTCCCGACGCCGCCGACCTGGCCCCGATTGCGTTGAGCGCCAACTACCTCAACGCGCCCGATCCGGGCGAGGTCCGGCTCAGCACCACGATCCGCAAACGCGGCCGACAGGTGAACCTGGTCGAGGTCGAGCTGTCACAACGCGGCCGGGTCGCCGTCACGTGCTCGGTCACCCTGGGACAACTGGATGCGAAGCCGCCGCGCCATCAGGTGCCGCTGGAAGTCTGCTCCATGACGGTCGAGCCGCCGGCTGATGCGGTACCGGTGACCGCCGACCATCCGCTGGGGCACGTCGTCCACGTCGCGCAGGGCTGCGACATGCGTCTGGACGCGGCAACACCGTTCCTGACCGGCGCCGAAGGCGAGCCTGTCACCCGGATATGGTTGCGTCCCTTTGCCTCCGACGAAGCCGATCCAGATGCGACCTTGCTCTTCGCGCTGATGGCCGGTGACATCACACCGCCGGTCACGATGAACCGCGGACACTTCGGATGGACGCCGACGGTCCAGCTGACCACCTACCTGAGGCGCCGGCCCGCACCCGGGTGGCTGCGAGTCATGGCCAGCTCCACCGTCATCGGCGACACCTGGTTCGAGGAGGACCACCTCATCGTCGATGCCAACGGCCAGGTGGTCGTACAGAGTCGCCAAATGGCGATGCTGCCGCTGGGGTCCTGACGGTCAGTAGGCGGAGACCGCGTTGTCTGCGACCCAACGCTTTTCGGCGTCAGAGCCCATGGGCGGCGGGATCAAGCCGTTGATCATCCAGAGGTCCTCACTGGTCTCATCGACGTGAAACTCCCAGTGCGGGTTGTCCTGCGCCTCCAAATACGGACTGAGGATCGCCTTGATCCAGTGGGCAATGCGGTGGCGATGGTCCTTGTCCGCGGCGCGGCGGGCGATGTGGTCGATGACCACCCGCAGCCCGACGGCGGTCTGCTCACCACCGACATACAGGTCACCCGAACGGGTTTCGTTGAAGATGACCACGACGTAGAACCGCGGCAGCCCCGCCTTCTCGTAATGATCGGTGATGCTGCGCGCCAGCGCACGCTTGTCCTCGGCGGTGAAGAAGTCCGGCGTGTGGTGAATGGTCCACAGCGGCATGCCGTCAGACCGCCATCGCGAAGGTCAGGTTCTCCACCGGACCCGACAACGCCGACTTGACACCCACCGACACCTCATCGGCCAGGACCTCGACCGCACCAGCTTCCAGTCCGTCGATGATGCGGGTCGCGATATCCACCGCCGTCGTCTTCGGACCCGGGATATCGGCAACCATGTCGGTCTCGATCAGCCCGGCGTGCACCCCGACCACCTGCGTGCCTTGTGCCGCCAGCTCGCCGCGCAGCGAGTTGGTGACCGACCAGATCGCGGCCTTCGAGGCGCCGTACGCCGCGCTTCCGGCCACCCAGGACAGCACCGAGTGCATGTTGACCAGGGCGCCGCCGCCGTTGGCCGCCAGAATCGGGGCGAAGGCCCGAGCCACTCGCAGCGGCCCGAAGACGTTGATGTCGAAGGTCGCCTCGATATCGTCGAAACCGCCGGTCAGCAGCGAACCGGGCAGCAGGATGCCCGCGTTGTTGAAGATGATCTCGGCATCCGGTGCGAGCTCGGCGAACGCGGAAACCGATGCCTCCGAACGTACTTCGAGTTCGACCGGGACCACTTCGGGGCGTTCATCGGTGAACGACGACCGGCCCGTCGAATAGACCTTGCGCGCTCCCCTGGCCAGAAGTTCGTCGACGAGTGCGGCGCCCAGACCCCGCCGTCCGCCGGTCACCACGACCACCTTGCCTGCCACTGCGACCATCTGAAGCTCCCTTGCTGAATAACGATGACGTTACTAAGATGGAAGCACGGATATCTGAGTAACGCAAGCGTTATCCAAAAAGAGGGTGTGATGGAGTTCGAGGAAAGACTGCGCGACCGCCAGTGGTCGATCAAGGACGGCTGCTCGGTGGCCAAGCTGCTGGACCTGCTCAGCACCAAGACCGTTTTTCTCGCTGTCCGCGAAAGCCTTTTCGGTACAACGCGATTCGAAGACTTCGTCGAGCGGATCGGAACGTCCGCACCCGCGGTGTCACGCGCGCTCAAACAACTCGAGGCCGCACAACTGATGGTGCGGGTGCCCTATCAGGAGCCCGGCAAGCGCGCGCGGGACGAATACCGGCTGACCGAGGCCGGCGAAGACCTCCTGCCGGTGTACCTGGCGATGAGTCAGTGGGGCGACAAGCATCTACAGAAGGGCGGACGCGGTCCACTGTGCTTCGTCGACCGGGAGTCGGGCAACCGGGTTGGCGTGATCGTCACTGATGATCCAAATGCTGCCACCGTTTCCGCAGGTGACATCGAGATCCGGCTGAATCGGTCGTGAGCTTTGCCCATTCCGGAATCAGCAACCATCGCGTCACCGTTGGAGATGAAATGACAGCGCACCCCTTCACGGACCTCACCACCGTCACCGCGGTCGGCGACGGCACCTTCACCGCCACCATCGACCCGGTGTGGACGATCGGCCCGAAGGTGCATGGGGGCTGCATGATGGCGGTGTGTGCCGCGGCCGCGCAGCAGGCCATCGGTGCAGAATCCGACCTGGCGCCCGTCGCCGTGAGCGCCAACTACCTGAATGCGCCGGACCCCGGGGAGGTGCAGCTGACGACAACGGTCCGGAAGCATGGGCGCCAGGTCGCCCTGGTCGATGTCCAGCTGTCGCAAAACGGTCGCGCGGCGGTCAGCTGCGCGGTGACGCTCGGACCGCTGGACGCCAAGCCGCCGCGCCACCAGGACTCGCTCGAGGTGTCCTACCTGCCGGTGGAACCACCTGCGGATGCCGTACCGGTGACCGGTGGCCACGCGGTCGGTGCGATCGTCCACGTGGCACAGGGCTGCCAGTTCCTGCTCGACGCAGCCACACCGTTCCTGTCCGGCGACGAGGGCGACCCCGTCAACCGAATGTGGTTGCGGCCCTTCGCCGACGACGAGGCCAACCCCGAGACCGCCCTGCTGTTCGCGCTGATGGCAGGCGACATCACTCCCCCGGTCACGATGAATCAGGGACACTTCGGCTGGACGCCGACCGTGCAGCTCACCACCTATGTGCGACGGCGGCCGGCGCCGGGATGGCTGCGGGTGCAGGCCAGCTCGACGGTGGTCGGCGAGACGTGGTTCGAGGAGGACCACGTCATCCTGGACTCCACCGGCCAGGTGGTCGTCCAGAGCCGGCAGCTCGCGATGCTGCCGCGCGGTTAGGCGCCCAGCTCAACCAGTTGGGCGTCACCCTGGATCGTCGAGAACTGTTGCCACCACACCCAATCGGTGATCGCTGCCCGCAGGTCGGCCGCGTACGGCGCGGTGTAGGCGCGGTACAGCGCCGCCGACTCCTGCAGGCGGCCGTAGGCGGCCAGCTTCTCGAGGTGTGCCGTCCGATACGTCTCGCCCGTCGTCTGCATCAGCGGGCGGATCGACTCCATCCACGCCTTGCCGATGGCCGCGGGGTCGGGCGGGACCAGCTGAACGGGCTGCGGCGGCAACGCTTCATGCAGCTGCGCGTCCGGCCACTCCGCGAGCTTCGCGGCGGCCTCGGGAGCGATGACCTCCAAGCGGGTGCGACCCTTCATCAGGCCGTCCGTTGGAATGTCCTCTGGCGGAATGACTCTCGTCTGCAAGCTGCCGGCGAACGGCTGCACTTCCTGCTCGGTGCCGATGATCACCTTGAGCGTCTTCTCATGGAAGGTGCACCACGCCTGCAGGGCGACGAACGGCTCGCGGACCCACCGGCCGCGCTGGCCGGCCGGGATGCGCTCGTCAGCGCTGACGAAGATCACCTGCGAGGGTAGGCACATGCCGTCCGGAATGAACGACACCCCATAGGAATTCGCGGCGATGATCTCGCCGTCGGTCGTCACGCCGACCGCCCACACGAAGTTCCACGCCATCGCCGGGATCGACGGCGGCGCGTGCAACGCCGCCGCGATTCGCTCGGCGAACTGCACATCCGCGTCACCCGCGGACTTGCGCACCAGACCGGCCCGCGCCGCGGCAGCCATCGCGTCACGTTCGGCGCGCGCCGCCGTCACCGGGATCGGCGCCGCAGCAGCGGCGTTCTGCTGCTGGTTGGTCGACATCGGCGCGACGCCCGGACCACCCGGACCACCGGCACCTGCGCCGGGTTGCGCGACCGGCGCGGCCGGCGATGGCGTCGGTGCCGGCCCCAACGGGGCGGCCGGTGCGGCGCCGGCGGGTGTGCCGGTCGGCGCGGCGGCACTTGCCGCGCCGGCTGCCTGAGTCACTGGCGCGGCACCCCCGCCGCCGGTGCCTGTCGCCGCCCCACTTGCAGCAGCCGGGGTGCCGGACGCTGCGCCCGTCTGGGTGGCGGGTTCGGGTGTCGTCAGCGGTGCGGCAGGCGCCGCCGCGGATAACGGCTGTGCGTTCGCGAGTTGGCCGAATGGGTTCTTCGGGGTATCGGGCGCCTGCGGACCCGTTGGCTGGCCGGTGCCTTGCTGGCCGGTGCCCTGACCGGTCGGTGAGCTCGACGGGCTGCCCGGCGAACTGGGAGAAGAAGATGCAGCTGTAGTGCCGGGTGCAGAGCCTGGCGCATTCGAGCGAGTCGCGGTCGACGCCGGGATCGTCGAACCGGGAGCACCCGCCGTCTGCGTGGTCCCAGGGGCGGTCGTGCCCGAAGTCGATCCAGTGGTTACCGTCTGGCCGGGCCCCTTCTCCGTCACATGGCTGCCTGCGCCACCCAACGGCTGGCCTTGGCCGTTCCCCGTTGGATTAGCCGGCGGCTCCGCGGGCTTCTGCTGGCTCTCGTGGCTAGCGCCGCCGGTCAGCACCTGGCCCTGGCCTTCCGCCGGCGGGTTCGGGTTCGGGTTCGGGTTCTTTGGAGCGTCTTTCTTTTCCGGCTGAACTACGTGGTTCGCGCCACCGCTCAAGAGGTCGCCTTGTCCGCCGCCTCCACCAGGTCCACTACTACTCGGTGCCCCCGGCACCGGAGGCGGCGTACCAGGCGTAGCGGGGTTTGGAGTCGGCGGTGGTGGCGGAGGCGGCATCTCACCCTTCGCGCCAGGCGTACCTGGTGGAACGCCCAACTCTTGTGCCAGACCAGAAGCACACGCCGACACTGCCGCGGTGTTTTCGGCAAGGCCTGCAGCCACCAACGACTGAATCGACTTCATAAACGTCACGGCCGTGTTGAAAAACGTATTGGCCGCTACAGCGTCTCCTGACTGCGCCGCCGCGCAACCGGCCGCGAGCATCTGAAGGGCCGCCTTCGCGAATACCTGGCAGACTTGCTCAGTTGTCTCCGCGGTGTGATTCACTGCGTTCTTGGTTTGAACCACCGCAGCTTCGGCGCGGAACATCTTCCTGGCCGCCGCGTACACAGCTTCGCACGCTTCCCCGTACGAACCGAGAACACCTTTTGCGGCAGCCTCTGCAAGCCGTCCGGCCTCGCCCTCCCAGTCCGACAACTGCATTCGCTGGTGAGCGTGATGCGGGATCACCTCTCCATCAAGGCGGTCGCCCAGTGACATCAGCCGGACGGCGATGTCATTGAGCGCGTTCTCGTCAACATCCGGAAACGCTGCACCTTCGACAGTCTTCGGGCCGTAGTCACCTGGATGAAATCGATCAATTGCCATATTGGATCGTCCTTCGACCGGGGCAGATCAGAATTGCCGAATAGTCGGGGTCGACAATGCCGGCTCGACTCCCGACGGGAACCACCGAATCGATCTCAGGCATTGGAGTACCGAATCTCAACCCGCAGCGTAATTGCACGCCATCCGCACGACCGCAGCCGCTCCCTGACCAGCAGAGTAAAGGGTGTGATCGTTCGGCTGATAAGTCGATAGAGCCGCAACATATGTGCGTTGGTATTGAACACCCAAGAGGATGAAATCCTTCACAATTGGGTTCGAACTCGTCTCAGCCAATTTCTCCAGGGCGTCTGCCATAGAACTCATCGCGGGGATAACCGCATCGGTGAGGGACTGCTGCTCTGGCGACCAATTGCTGGCAGGAATCTGAGGATCAGTCGTCATCCAGTTCTTGAATGCTGGGTTCTGGGCCAACTGATCAAGAGTCGAGCTCAAATTCGAGCATACCGCGTCAGCGGTTTCGAACATTCGCGTTGGGTGTGCCAAATCCCCGATAGGAGCAAACACTGTCGGCGCTTTTTGTGCAGGAACCGCCGATGCTCGCGCCGCAGCAGAACCCGACGAAATCGCATCGCAAACGTACGTGATTACTAGGCCTGCTGTCGCTGCCGTTCGCGCCAAGTTGTCGTCAATCGGCTTGTATGCAGAAATGCTGTCCGCGTATGCACGCATATACACAATGGACTGCTCGTATAGTTCGCGCATTACGCGGTGGGGAGTCATCTTCGCCAGCGGCACGATCTGATCGGCGGCTTTACGCCATGCCTTTCCAACGGCCTCGTATTGCGTCCGAACATCTGGTGTCCACAACGACGCTGGGATCGAAGGATCGCGATCCCGCCAGCCTTTGCCCTCGACCCCCGCCAAGGTATTCGTGATCGGTCCCCACGGCGCGCACGACGGGTCCTCGGTGATGATGCCGACCGGCCCTTTGTCGTTCGCACTCGCAACATCCGACGGCGCGGCCGAAGTCTCCGTGCCACCGCCTTTGCTGTCACCACTGTTCTTGGTGCACGACACTGCAACTACAGCCGTCACCGCGATCACCGCAACCAACGACACCGCTCCAATGGCCCACTTGGCGGCGCCGCCCTTCTTCGGCGGAACCGGAGCCGGCCATGGCTGCTGCGGGCCCCACTGCCCACCCGGTCCCGGCTGGCCCGGCCAGCCACCCGGCTGCTGCGGCGGGGGCGCACCCCACGTCGGCGGTTGCGTCACAGATCGCCCTCCCTCAGAAACTCAACGCAAAACAGTCAAGACCGAAAATTACACATCGACCGCAGGATTTGCGGCGTGGCGCCCCGACCGCGGCGCAGGCGTGGAAGGCGGCACCGGCGCGGCCGGGCCGCTGCCGGGCCCGGCAGCGGCGTGCTTCTTGTCGGCCTCGCGGTCCTTGTTTTCCTCAGGCTTCTCGTCCCGCTTCTCCTCGCGGGCCTTCTCGTCGCCCGGCTTGCGCTCCTCCGGCTTGAGCTGTTGACCGGCAGCACCACCGACTCCCCCGGTACCTGCGTCTGCCGGCTTGGCCCCGTCTTTACCGGCCTGTCCGGCGAGCTGCTGGACCTGCTGTCCGATCTGCTGGGCCGCCTGCATCGCGGTCTGCGGAACCGAGCCGAGTGCCTGCATGGCCTGCGCGGGCGCCTGGAAGGCCTGCATCGCCATGCCCATCATCTGGCCGAACTGGCCCATTCCACCGTCGGCACCGCCGCCAACTTTGCCCGCGGCGGACGCGGGATTGAGGCTGTCGCCGGCGGCCTTCTGGATCGTCTGCCCGCCGGCATCGTCAGCGTTCTGATAAGCGCTCTTGGCCGACGAGACCTTGCCCGCAAAGGCCTGATCTTCCGCCTGCGCAGCGGCGACCTTCTCGTTGGCGCCGTCGACCAATCCTGGGATATACGACGAGAGCATCAAGCTGACCGGATCACCGTGCGCAGGAAGATGCACCCAACCCAGGGGCGGCACCGAAGCCGCCGACCACGACAAGGTCTCCAGGTCGATCTTCAACTCACCGCTCAACGCGTCCACCCCCACATCTGGACAGTCCCGCATCTGAGATTACCCGCACCACCAACCCCAGTCCTGCACCAATCTTGCGCAGCGCTGGGTACGAGTTTGCTCAAGTCACGAGCGACAGCGGAAAAGCGCGCTAGGCGGCCGAAGTCACGCGGTAGACGTCGTACACGCCTTCGACGTTGCGCACCACGTTCAGCACGTGGCCCAGGTGCTTCGGGTCGCCCATTTCAAAAGTGAAGCGGCTGATCGCAACTCGATCGTTGGACGTGGTGACCGACGCCGACAGGATGTTGACCTTCTCGTCGGCCAGCACCCGGGTGACGTCGGACAGCAGACGGTGCCGGTCCAGCGCCTCGACCTGAATGGCCACCAGGAACACCGACGACGGCGACGGCGCCCACTTCACGTCGATGATGCGCTCGGCCTGCTGCTGCAGCGACGCGGCATTGGTGCAGTCGGTCCGGTGCACGCTGACGCCACCGCCGCGGGTCACGAACCCCATAATGTTGTCGCCGGGCACCGGCGTGCAGCACTTGGCGAGCTTGCAGAGCACCCCGGGTGCACCCGGAACCGCTACGCCCACATCGTCATTCGTGCGGCGCCGCACCGGCATGGTGGCCGGCGTCGACCGTTCGGCGATCTCGTCGGCCGCGTCGTCGTCACCACCGAGCGTGGCCACCAACCGCTGCACGACGTGCCGGGCCGAGACATGTCCCTCACCGACGGCGGTGTACAACGCCGAGACGTCCGCGTAGCGAAGTTCGCGCGCGAGCGCGGCCATCAGTTCGGCGTTCATCAACCGCTGCAACGGCATTCCGCCGCGGCGCACCTCGCGGGCGATGGCGTCCTTGCCGGTCTCCAGCGCCTCTTCACGCCGCTCTTTGGCGAACCACTGCCGAATCTTGGCCTTGGCCCGCGGCGACACCACGAACGTCTGCCAGTCACGCGACGGGCCGGCGTTCTGGGCCTTGGAGGTGAAAACCTCGACCACTTCACCGTTTTCGAGCTTGCGCTCCAGCGCCACCAGGCGGCCGTTGACGCGGGCGCCGATACAGCGGTGCCCGACCTCGGTGTGCACCGCGTACGCGAAGTCGACGGGTGTGGAACCGGCCGGCAGCGTGATCACGTCACCCTTGGGCGTGAACACGAAGATCTCCTGCACGGCAAGGTCGTAACGCAGCGACTCGAGGAACTCGCCCGGGTCGGCCGCCTCACGCTGCCAGTCGAGCAGCTGGCGCATCCATGCCATGTCGTCGATCTCGGTGGCGTGTCCGCCCGCGGGTAACCCGTTGCGGCCCTTGGCTTCCTTGTACCGCCAGTGTGCGGCGATGCCGTACTCGGCGGTGCGGTGCATGTCGATGGTGCGGATCTGCACCTCCAGTGGCTTGCCCTCCGGGCCGACGACCGTCGTGTGCAACGACTGGTAGACACCGAAGCGCGGCTGCGCGATGTAGTCCTTGAACCGCCCGGCCATCGGCTGCCACAGCGAGTGCACGACGCCGACCGCGGCGTAACAGTCGCGGATCTCGTCGCAGAGAATGCGGACACCGACCAGGTCGTGGATGTCGTCGAAGTCGCGGCCCTTGACGATCATCTTCTGGTAGATGGACCAGTAGTGCTTCGGCCGGCCTTCAACGGTCGCGTTGATCTTCATGGCCTGCAGCGAATTGGCGATCTCGGCACGCACCTTGGCCAGGTAGGTGTCACGCGACGGCGCCCGGTCGGCGACCAGCCGCACGATCTCCTCGTACCGCTTGGGGTGCAGGATCGCGAAGGACAGGTCCTCAAGCTCCCACTTGACGGTCGCCATACCGAGCCGATGGGCAAGCGGCGCAATCACTTCGAGCGTCTCGCGCGCCTTGCGGGCCTGCTTCTCCGGCGGCAGGAACCGCATGGTGCGCATGTTGTGCAGCCGGTCGGCGACCTTGATCACCAGCACGCGGGGATCGCGCGCCATGGCGATGATCATCTTGCGGATGGTCTCGGCCTCTGCCGCCGAGCCCAGCACCACTTTGTCCAGCTTGGTGACGCCGTCGACCAGATGACCGACCTCGGTGCCGAACTCGGCGGTGAGCGCCTCGAGCGTGTAGCCGGTGTCCTCGACGGTGTCGTGCAGCAGCGCGGCGACGAGCGTCGTGGTGTCCATGCCGAGCTCGGCCAGGATGTTGGCGACAGCCAGCGGATGGGTGATGTACGGATCACCGGACTTGCGCAACTGCGGCGCGTGCCGCTCCTCGGCAATCTCGTAAGCGCGCTGCAGGATCGCCAGATCGGCCTTGGGGTAGTACTCGCGGTGCACCGCGACGAGCGGCTCGAGGACGGGATTGACCAGGCTGCGCTGGGCGGTCATACGGCGGGCGAGCCGGGCACGGACACGGCGGGACGCGCTGACGGTGCCCTTGGCCGCTTCCAGTGACGCCGCCTGCGGCGGCTCGGGCGGCGCCGACTGGACCTGCGTCACCTTGTCGTCAGCCAACGCCGCACACCTCCTACACCTGGTTTGTCGAGGATAGCCCCTCAGACGACGTACAGGCTCGTGACCGGCAGCGGTTCCAGCACAGCGCGTCCACCGAGGCCGTTCAGTTCGAGTACGACCGCGGCCGCGGTCACCGTCGCACCTGCCGCCTGCAGCAGCCGGACCGTCGCAGCAACCGTTCCGCCGGTGGCGAGCACGTCGTCTATCACGACAACGCGCCGGCCGGTCAGATCGATCCCATCGGCGGGAATCTCCAGCGTGGCGGTGCCGTACTCCAGCGCGTAGGACTGGCTGTGCACCGGCGGCGGCAACTTCCCGCCCTTGCGGACCGCGAGAACTCCGGTACCCAACCGGGTCGCGACGGCGGCACCCAGCAGGAACCCGCGTGCATCGATACCGGCAACCAGATCCACACCGTCGGCGGCCTCAGCCAGTGCGGCCGTCACCGCGGCAAGCCCGCGGCCGTCGGCGAGCAACGGCGTCAGATCCTTGAACTGGATGCCCGGCTCCGGAAAGTCCGGCACCTCACGGACCAGCTCGGTGAAGAGTGCGTTGAGATCGGTCACTTGCTCCCCCAGCGGTCCATGTTCCAGCCGGCGCCCCACCGCGTGGGGTTGGCGCGCACGAGCGTCAGGTCTTTCGCCACCAGCAGGGTCCGCTGCTGGCGGTACAGCGGCAGCGTCGGCAGGTCGCCCCACAGCACCCCGGCTCCCTCACCGAGCAGGCGCGCCTGTTCCTTGGGGTCGGTGGTCACGGCCAGGGCGGCGATGACGCCGTCGACGCGTTCGTTGGCGTAACCCGACAGGTCGTTGCCGTTGCCGCTGTGCAGGGCGTACGAATCCACCACCGACGAACCGCTGGAACCACTGCCCGCGGCTCCCCCGCCACCGGACAGGAGCACGTCGATGTCGTTGGCGCGCAAGCTTTGTGCACCGACCGCCGGCGACGCGACCTCCTGCACGGTGATGCCCGCGGCGGCGCACGACTTGGTGATCGCGGCGACCACCGAGGCCAGCCGGGCATCCGGCCCGCGATACCCCATCCGCACGGTCAGGGGCTGGCCGCCCGCCGCGGCGCGCGCCCCATCCACGTCGGCGGCGGCGAACTGCCCACTGGCGTCGACGTTTTCGGCCACCGCGAGGGAATCATCCGACGCCGTATTCAGCCGGGCATTGCTGACGTAGACGCCGACCGCGGCGGCGATCGCGTCCCGCGGCGTACACAGCGCGACGGCGCGGCGCGCGGCCGGATCGGCCAGCACACCCTGGGCCGCGAAGATCAGCTGCTGAATGTCATCGGACGCGCTGTCCCTGCGCACGTAGCTCGACGGCACATCGTCCTTGCCGACCACGCCGGCGGCGATGTCGACGACCTCGGCCTTGCCGGACTTGATCCGGCTCGCGATGTCGGCGCCCCGCGGCGCCACCGTGATCTTGCCGATCACCGGCTTGGCGCCCCACCATTTGTCGTTGGCCGCCAACGTGATCGAGCCGTCCTTGGCCACCGACGCGAGCTTGTAGGGGCCGGCCGAGGGGAACTTCTTGAGGTCCGTGTCGGGCTTCAGATCCCAGGTGGTGTTCCAGGCGTCGGCGATCTTGTCGATGGTCGGCGCGTCACCGCTCTGCAGCGCCTTCGTCACGCCGCCGTCGCCGAGACCGAGCGCGTCGTCCAGGACGTGCGCCGGCAGCATCGACGTCGCCGCGAACAGCTGGCCGTAGTCGGTGATGTCGCGGTCGCGGACGAACGTCACCCTGGCGCGCTTCTGCCCCGGGGTGCAGTCGACGACCGCGATGTCGCTGTAGCCGGCGCGGCTGGCCGCGTCGAACGCCGGGAACTGCCCCGACTGCGCCGCCCAGGCCAGCACCATGTCGTCACACGTGACCGGCTTGCCGTCGGAGTAGACGGCGCTGTCGTTGATCTTGTAGTCGAGCGTCAGTGGCGCCCGGCCCATCACCGAAACGGTGCCGAAGTCACGATCGGCGACCACCTGCCCGTCGGGCCCGCGATAGTTGAACCCCGTCTGTACCCGCGAAAATGCTTGCGGCGCACCGGAAGCCGCGCCGACGACCGACGCGGTGTTGTAGGTGGGCAGCGCGCCGTCGACGATGTAGTCGACGGCGTCAGCCGAACTGTCACAACCGGACAGGCCGAAACCGGCCACCAACATCACCGCACCGGCCAAGGCGGTTCGGCGGAACCGGGCGGGCATCGAGGGCTAGCCCCGGGTGCGCTTACCCGACGGCTTACCGGTGGGCCGCAACGGCTTGGCCCCCGGCGCCGGCTTTTCCGGTGCGTTCACCGCACCGACGGTGACCTCGTCGCCACCGGTGACGCCGCGCTCGATCGACGACTTGCGGCGGTTGAGCACCCGGCGGGTGTGGTTCTTCACCAGGTCGGTGCGCTCGCGCATCGACACCAGCAGCGGGGTGGCGAAGAAGATCGACGAGTAGGTACCGACGATGACACCGACCAGCTGGACCAGCGCCAGGTCCTTGAGCGTGCCCACGCCCAGCAGCCACACCGCGACCACCATCAGCGAGATGATCGGCAGCGCCGAGATGAGGCTGGTGTTGATGGACCGCATGAAGGTCTGGTTGACCGCCAGGTTGGCCTGCTCGGCGAACGTCCGGCGGGTGGTGTGCTCGAAGCCGTGGGTGTTCTCCTCGACCTTGTCGAACACGATCACGGTGTCGTAGAGCGAGAAGCCGAGGATGGTCAACAGACCGATCACGGTGGCCGGCGTGACCTCGAACCCGACGAGCGAGTACACACCCGCCGTGCTGAGCAGGTCGAAGGCCAGCGAGGCCAGCGCTGCCAGCGCCATGTAGCGCTCGTAGCGGATGGTGATGTAGATCGAGACGATGACGATGAACACCACCAGCGCGATCAGCGCCTTCTTGGTGATCTGATCACCCCAGGTCGACGACACCGCCGAATCGCTGATGACGGCCTTGGACGCCTTGCCGTCCTCGCCCTTCGGCTGGAATGCGTCGAAGAGGGCGTTGCGCACCTTCTCGGTGTCCGCCGTCGACAGGGTCTCCGTGCGGATTTGCAGGGTGGCCGAGTCGCCGTTGCCGACGCGCACCACCGACTCGGGGGCATGGCCGAGCGTCTTGTTGAAGACGTCCTCGACAGCCTGCGGAGTGGCAGTGGTGGACACACCCGCCACCGGCATCGCGATCTTGGTTCCGCCCTCGAAATCGATACCGAAGTTGAAACCGCGGATCAGGATGCTGGCGATCATGACCAGCATGATCACGCCGCTGATCGCGTACCACATACGACGCTTGCCGATGACCTCGAATGCACCGGTACCGGTGTAGAGGCGGACGAAGAATCCGTGCTGCGGCAGGCTGCCGCCCGGCTCGGTGGCGGTGGTTTCCTCGATCTCGGTGGCCGAATCCTCTTCGGCCGCAGCCGATTCGGTCAGCTCCAGGTCGGTGTCGTCAGTTGAGTGCTTCGACATGTCGGTGTTACCCCTGTCCCGTCAGGCTGGCCGCTCGCCGCTCGCGCGCAATCTGCTGCACGGCGCCGAGACCGTTGTACGCAGGCTTGGCCATCCGCGCCGACTTCGACGCCAGGAAGACCAGCGGCCACGTCACCAGGAACACCACCACGATGTCGAGGATCGTGGTCAGGCCCAGGGTGAACGCGAAGCCCTTCACCTGTCCGACAGCCAGGATGTACAGCACCAGGGCAGCCAGGAAGGTGACCGCGTTACCCGAGACGATGGTCTTGCGGGCGCGTGCCCAACCACGTGGCACGGCCGAGCGGAAACTGCGTCCCTCTCGGATCTCGTCCTTGATGCGTTCGAAGAACACCACGAACGAGTCGGCGGTCGTACCGATACCGATGATCAGACCCGCGATACCCGCCAGGTCCAGCGTGTAGTTGATGTACCGGCCCAGGAGCACCAGGATCGCGAACACCATGGCGCCCGACGCGACCAGCGACAGCGCGGTGAGCAGGCCGAGGACCCGGTAGTAGGCCAGCGAGTAGAGCAGCACCAGACCGAGACCGATCAGACCGGCCCACAAGCCGGCGCGCAGCGACGTCAGGCCCAGCGTGGCCGACACCGTCTCCGCCTCCGACGACTCGAACGACAGCGGCAGCGAGCCGTACTTCAGCACGTTGGCCAGGTCTTTCGCCGTCGAGGCGTTGAAGTGGCCGGTGATCTGCGTGCGGCCGCCCGGGATCGCCACCTGGATGGCCGGCGCGCTGACGACCTGGGAGTCGAGCACGAACGCGGTCTGGGTGCCGATGTTCTTGGCAGTGAAGTCGGCCCACACCTCGGCGGCCTTCTCCTTGAACGTGACGTCGACGACGTACTCGCCCTGCTGCTGGTTCAGACCGGACGACGCGTCCTTGATCTCGTCACCGCTGATGATCGACTTGTCCAGCAGGTAGACCTCTTTGTGGTCCTTGGAGCAGGTCACCAGCGGCAGGTTCGGGTCGTCGTTGCCGGCCAGCACGTCCTGCTGGTCGCAGCGGGTGGCCTGGAACTGCAGAGCCAGCAGCTGGATCTGCGGCTGCGTGCTCTGACGCAGGGCCTTCTCGTCGGCGATGCGCTGGGCCAGTTCGGCCTTGGGGCCGTGCGCTCCCGGCGCGGGCGCGGGGGCACCCGGTGCGGGGACGCCCGGTGCGCCCGGGGCCGGAGCGGCGGGGGCACCCGGTTCAGGTGCACCCGGAGCGGCAGGTGCCGGCGGGGCAGGCGTGGCCGAGGTGTCCGACGGCGCCGGGGTCGGCTCCTCCGGGAAGGGCCGCGGCTGCGGGGCCGGGGCGGGTGCCGGCTCGGTCGAGGCCGGGTGCGCGGGCATGCCCGGCGTCGGCGGGACGACCGGGGCCTCCGGCTCGGCGGGCGCGATCAGCGGCGGCATACCGGGCATGCCGGGCAGACCACCGGGCCCGCCGGGGATGCCACCGGGAGCCGGAGCAGCCGGCGCGGCGGGCTTCGCGGGCTGCGCGCCCTGCGCCGGGATGACGTGCACGACGGGCCGGATGTACAGCCGCGCGGTCTGGCCCAGGTTGCGGGCCTCGCTGCCGTCCTGGCCGGGCACCGTGATGATCAGGTTCGAACCGTCGATCACAACCTCGGAACCCGAGACACCGAGGCCGTTCACACGGGCGCCGATGATCTCCTGGGCCTGGATCAGCGCCTCGCGGGTCGGCGTCGAGCCGTCAGGGGTACGTGCAGTCAGGGTGACCCGGGTACCGCCCTGCAGGTCGATGCCCAGCTTGGGCTTGGCCTGCTTGTCGCCGGTGAGAAACACCAGAAGGTAGGCGCCGATCAGCAGCGCCAGGAACAACGACAAATAGCGGTATGGGTGCACCGGCGCCGAAGACGATGCCACGGTTCTAGGGTCTCCTTGAGATCGGTACGTCAGCCCCGCAAAGGGTACGTGTTGGAGCGGGAATGTCAGCCTTCGGTCTTCGGCGCGCCCTCTTCGACGGCAGCCGAGGTCACGTCCTCAGCGGCGGCCTCGGTCTCGGGCTCGATGCGGTCGCGCACGGCGAGCTTCATCCAGGTGGTGACGACGCCGGGAGCGATCTCCAGATCCACGTTGTCGTCGTCGATCCGGGCGATGGTGCCTTGCAGACCGGACGTGGTGTGCACGCGGTCGCCCACCTTCAGCGAGTTGTGCAGGTCGATCGTGGCCTGCATCTGCTTCCGCTGCCGCCGCGACGCGAAGAACATGAAGGCACCCATGACCAGGAGCAGCGGCAGGAAGACGACCAAATCCATGACAGCGAAAATCTTTCGTTCTGTTGAGTCTGTGAACAGGCAAGCGGGCCGGACCAGCCGTACGCCGTGCCGCGGTAGAGACCAGTGTGCCATCAAGGGCGTCAACGCCGACCACCACACCGCGTGCGATTCCACGACCCATCAAGCGGGACATCGCACTAGCAATTATTTTCGCGAAAGTAAGATGGGAATTTCGTGCGGATAAGCCTCTACGCCGTGCAATCCAGTTAACAATGCGCTAGCTTTTCCCGGGTGTGAGGGAGGTTCGGGACGTTGGCCTGGCAGCGAATTCGGCAATGGTGGCACCGGCCCGACCACTATGAATGGCTGTCCGCGTACATCGAGAACCGTGGCCTGCAGCCCTACACCCGCATCATCGTCGGACTGATCGTCCTCAGTGGCGGCGCGGTCGGCCTCGCGACGATCTGGAGTCCGTCCGGCCCGGCGACCGTCTTCTCCGTCGCGGTGCCGGTCGTCGCCGGTGTCGTCGCCATCGGGTGCTCGATCGTGTGGCTGACGCGCTGGCCGCGCCGGCGCCAGTCCACCGTGATCGTGATCCTGCTGCAGTTCTGTATCGCCGGCGTGTGTCTGGTGCAGCGCGACCCCAAGGCGGCGGCTCTGGGCGGCTTTGTGTTCGCGCTGCTCGCCGCGTACGTGGCGTCCTTCCACACGTCCAAATACCTGGCGTCGGTGGCCGTGACCGCCATCCTGACCGCCGCGACCTGCGGGGTCCGACTGGCGGAGCAAGGCGATCCGCAGCTGGCTGCCGCAGTGTTCGTCGGGCTCGTCGCCAACACGCTGCTGCTCCCGCTCGCCGTGCATGTGCTGGTGATGCTGCTGGGCGACGACTCCG
The DNA here is from genome assembly GCF_045310915.1 of Mycobacterium sp. SMC-17. Lineage (NCBI taxonomy): Bacteria > Bacillati > Actinomycetota > Actinomycetes > Mycobacteriales > Mycobacteriaceae > Mycobacterium > Mycobacterium sp. SMC-17. The sequence continues at coordinate 37,204 of NZ_JBJIAK010000039.1, forward strand.
CCGTGGCCCACCTGGACCCACTGACGCAATTGCCCAATCGCCGCGGTTTCGAACAGGCCATCCGCCCGCTGCTCGCCGGTCCCCACGCCGAATCCGAGATCAGCGTCATCCTCCTGGACCTGGACGACTTCAAACGCATCAACGACACGCTCGGGCACGCCGTCGGCGACCGGGTTCTGATGGACGTCGCCGGGGCCATCATGAACGCCCTGCCCAAAGGTGCGGTCGCGGCTCGGATCGGCGGCGAGGAGTTCGTCATCGCCATCCGTGGCAATCAGGCCACTGCCCTGCGCTTCACCGAGCGGCTACGCCGGAGCATCGCCACGAAGCCGTGGTACATGACGGCGAGCTTCGGGATCGCCCACGCGCCGGCCGGCAGCCGGCCGGTCATGGACCAGCTCCTGGCGTCGGCCGACCACGCCATGTATGTCGCCAAACGCGCCGGCGGCGATCAGGTGAGCACGCACCTGCTGTCACATCACTGACGGCTCAGGCCGAATAGCCGACCGGCAGCAACACGTCGCCCGATGTGGTCCGGAAGTAGACCTGCCATTGGTAGTAGCCCGCGAACGCGGCGGGATCGGCAGCCAGCACTGCCGCATAGTCGTTGACGGCACGGACATACGCGCCGGAATGGTTGTAGTGGTGCAGGGCGCCGTCATGGTCGGTGGCGAAACCGTTGGCCGCCAGATAGCGGCCCGCCGCGAGAATCGAATCGCGCGGCGAACGGATGTCACCGGAGCCGTACGCGGCGAACGTCGACGGCAGGAACTGCATGGGCCCCTGTGCCCCGGCCGTGCTGTCGCCGTTGATCCGGCCGAACCGCGACTCGATCAGGTTGATCGCCGCCAGGTACGTCCAGTCGACCCCGGATGCCGCCTGCGCCTCGCGGTAGTAGCCGAGCAGTTCGTCGGCGGGCGCCGGCGGCTGGATGGTCCACGGCGGGAGGTTGTCGCGCGGAGGTGTCATCCCGGCCAGCTGCCGGCCGGCGTCGACGTTGCGGCCGTACGCCGCGGCCAGTGCCGGCGGGATGCGCGGCGCGATGACCGCATCCCACTCCGGATGCCTGGCGATCTCGCGATAGGCGACCTGCTGCCGGTGCGCAGCGTCGATCAACGCGGGCTCCGGCGTCGCCGGATCCCGCACGGCCTGCTCGTCGGCGACGAGCGTGTCGGCCAGCTGCACCGGGTCGGGAGGCGGATCCGCGGCGGACGTGCCGCCACCGGTGAAGGCCAACACGACGGCGGCAGCGACGGTCGCGCAGCGACGAATCACCCCAGCGATCCGATCAACAACGCGACGATGCCGAGCACCGGGAAGATGCCCTGCGTGATGGCGGCCCGCGCTTTCTCCGGGGACGACAGCAACAGCACCAGCGCTGCGGCGGCCATCGACCCGATGCCGGCGAAGATCAGCGCCAGCCCGACCGCGTTACATCCCAAGATGATCGCCGCGATACCGACGGCGGTGACGATCGCCAGGAACAGGTTGTAGAACCCCTGGTTGAACGCCAGCTCCTTGGTGTCCACCGCCTGTTGCTCGGTGAGCCCGAAGGTGGCTCGGGTCCGCGGCGAAGTCCAGGTGAGCGACTCCATCACGAAGATGTACACGTGCAGCAGCGCGGCGAGGCCGGCAACGATCAACCCTGCGGTCAGCATGGGTCCTATTCAAACAGCCCGGCCTGTCCAAGTCCGTTTATCGGCGGTTGCAGGCCCAGGTGCGTCCACGCCTGCGGCGTCGCCACGCGCCCCCGCGGCGTCCGGGCGATCATCCCGGCCCGCACCAGGAACGGCTCGCACACCTCCTCGACGGTGGTGGCCTCCTCCCCGACCGCGACCGCCAGCGTCGAGACCCCGACCGGGCCGCCCCCGAAACTCTTTGTCAGCGCGGTCAATACGGCCCGGTCCAGCCGGTCCAGGCCGAGCTCGTCGACGTCATAGACGGCGAGTGCGGCCTTGGCCACGTCGCGGGTGATGACGCCGTCGGCACGGACCTCGGCATAGTCCCGGACCCGGCGCAGCAGCCGGTTCGCGATACGGGGCGTGCCGCGGGACCGCCGAGCCACTTCGGCACCGGCTTCGGCACCGAGTTCGATGCCGAGGATGCCGGCCGACCGGGCGAGCACCCGCTCCAGCTCGGGCGGTTCGTAGAAGTCCATGTGTGCCGTGAACCCGAACCGGTCACGCAACGGGCCGGTCAGTGCGCCCGACCTTGTCGTCGCCCCGACCAGGGTGAACGGCGCGACCTCCAGCGGAATCGACGTCGCGCCGGGTCCCTTACCGACCACCACGTCGACCCGGAAGTCCTCCATGGCGAGGTACAGCATCTCTTCGGCGGGCCGGGCGATGCGATGGATTTCGTCGATGAACAAAACGTCGCCCTCGACCAGGTTGCTGAGCATGGCGGCCAGGTCGCCGGCGCGCTCCAGCGCAGGCCCGGAGGTGACACGCAGCGACGACCCCAGCTCGGCGGCGATGATCATGGCCAGCGACGTCTTGCCCAGACCGGGCGGGCCGGACAGCAGGATGTGGTCGGGGGTACCGCCGCGGTTCTTGGCGCCTTCGAGCACCAGCTGCAGCTGCTCGCGGACCCGGGGCTGGCCGATGAACTCGCGTAGCGATTTGGGCCGCAGGCTGGCGTCGACGTCGCCCTCGCCGACAGTGAGTGCGGGCGAGACGTCCCGCTCGTCGGGCTCGGTGCCCTCGTCCTCGAACCGGCTCACTTCTTACCCAGCATCGACAGGGCCGACCGCAGCGCGGTGGCGGTGTTGGCGTCCGGATCGTTGGCCAGCACCTTGTCGGTGGCCTCTTCGGCCTGCTTGGCCGGAAAGCCAAGTCCGACAAGGGCTTCCACGACGGGACCGCGAATGGAGTGGCCACCGGCGACGCCCGCTCCGGCACCCGTCGTCGCACCGATCTTGTCGCGCAGTTCCAGGACCATGCGTTCGGCGCCGCGCTTGCCGATGCCCGGCACCCGGGTGAGAGCGGTGACGTCGCCGTCGGCCAGCGCCTGCCGCAGGGTCGGGGCGTCGTAGACCGCGAGGGTCGCCAGCGCGATCTTGGGGCCGACGCCCGAGACGCCGAGCAGCGTGTTGAACAGGTCGCGGGCGTCGGAGTCGGCGAAGCCGTACAGGGTCTGCGAATCCTCGCGCACGATCATGGCGGTGATCAGCCGTGACTCGGTGCCGCGGCGCAGCGTGGACAGCGTCGCGGGGGTGGCCATGATCTTGTAGCCGACACCGGCGGCCTCGATCACCGCGTGATCGAGCGCGATGTCGATGACCTCGCCACGGACCGATGCGATCATGCGCGCGCCGCCTTCACCTTCGCTGCGTACTGCTTCTTGAACTCCGCGGCCTTGGCCTCCGCCGCGGCCATCCGGGCGATCATGGGCGCCCGCCAGCAGTGGCAGATGGCCAGCGCGAGCGCGTCAGCCGCGTCGGCCGGAGTCGGTTTCTGTTGCAGCCCAAGAATTTTGGTGACCATGGTGGTGACCTGAGCCTTGTCCGCACGACCGTTTCCGGTGACCGCGGCCTTCACCTCACTGGGCGTGTGGAAGTACACGTCGATGCCCCGGCGCGCCGCCGCCAGCGCGATGACGCCGCCGGCCTGTGCAGTGCCCATGGCGGTGTTGGCGTTCTGGTTGGCGAAGACCCGCTCGATGGCGATGACGTCGGGACGATGCGTGTCCATCCAGTGCTCGACGGTGTCGCTGATGGTCAGCAGCCGCCGCTGCAGTTCGACGTCGGACGGGGTGCGCACCACGTCGACATCGAGCGCGGTCACCTTGCGCCCCGTGCCTCCCTCGATCATCGAGAGACCACAGCGCGTCAGACCAGGGTCGACGCCCATCACCCGCACGCCCACTCCTCACTAGGTCCCGAACAGCTGTTCGATAGCTTAGCGGGCGGTGGCGACAGGTTGCGCCAGGGACACGCTCAGATCTGGAAGTACCCCGACCGCGCGCCCTGCCGAATCTCCTGGGTCAGTTCGGCGATGCGCGCTTCCGACGCTCCCCACCAGCGGACGAGTTCACGGTGCGTCTCGGCGCCACCGTGTTCCACGATGATCTTCCAGCGCACCCCGAACAGCTTGGCCAGCAGCCAGAACGGCCACAGGATCAACAGCGGAAGAGCCAGCACCACGCCCACCCAATCCAGGAACGCGATGTCGACGATGTCGAACACATCCCAGAACGGCCACCAGCGCCGGCGCACGCGCCACTCCACCCCGTCCGGATCCGTCACCGCTGCCATCGGGACATCTTGCAGTGCGGCTGCGGGTTTCCGCTGCGCGACACCGATGTGACACGCCGGGTCGGATGCTCACACGTACCTGGAGCCCGGGTGCACGACCATCAGCACCACGACGATCACCCACAGCAGGTTGAACATGCCGGTCACCATGCCGAGGGTGCGCAACTGCCGCCCATCGTCGGGCGCGGCGAGCGCCGCCCGCTGACGCGGGGCGATCTGGAACGCGAGCAGTCCGCCGGCGATGGCCGTGAGCACCATGGCCACGATGATCCAGACCTCGGTCGAGCGCCCCTGGACACCGGCGAGGGCGAGGCCGACGACGGGCACAACGAGCGCCAGCACCCCGTAGACGCGTGTGATGCGGTGCAGCGCACGGGCGACGCCGTCGTTGCGTTCCGCGTTCGCCGACGGTCCGCCGGCCGGCGCGTAGCGGGGAAACAGGCTGGTGGCCACGGCGATCGGCCCGACGAAGAGGATGCCCGCGACGACGTGGACGGACAGCAACAACGCTTGCATAACCTTCAGTCTAACTGAAGGTTATGGCGAAGCGGACATGACTCGTCTCATGTACTCGCGTAATGCGTCGGTCAGTTCAGGGTTTTGTGCCGCGAACTCGGTGTCCAGACGGGCCACGACGTCAGCCGCGCGGTTCAGCAACGACTCCCCCGCGGCCGTCACGCGCAACGTAGAAGCAGCACCGGCGTGCGCCGTGCTGTCGTCGACGAGTCCCGCCTCGACGAACGCCGCGACCGCCGCGTGCGCACTCTGCACGGTGATGCGCGAACGCCGGGCGAGTTCACTGAACGAGATGCCGGCGCTGCCCCGGATGTGCCCGAGCAGTCCGTACTTGCGCGTCGTCAGCCCGAGGGGCTTGAGAGCGTCGGCGAATGCGGCGTCCCACACCCGACTGACGGTCAGCAGCGTGACAGTCGGGCTGAACGGAGGCGGCTCGGACATGCTCGGCAGGCTACCGCCGGAGCGGCTACTCCTCGTCGAGCTGCGCGGCGACGTCGTCCGGGATCTCGACGTTGGTGTAGACGTTCTGGACGTCGTCGCTGTCCTCGAGGGCGTCGACGAGCTTGAACACCTTGCGGGCGCCCTCGAGGTCGACCTCGACGGACACCGACGACTGGAAGCCGGACTCGGCCGAGTCGTAGTCGATGCCGGCGTCCTGCAGCGCGGTACGCACCGCGACCAGGTCGGTGGGCTCGCAGATGACCTCGAACGAGTCACCGAGGTCGTTGACCTCTTCGGCACCGGCATCGAGGACGGCCATCAGCACGTCGTCCTCGGTCTGGCCGTTCTTCTCGAGCGTGATGATGCCCTTGCGGGAGAACAGGTAGGCGACCGAACCCGGGTCGGCCATGTTGCCGCCGTTGCGGGTCATCGCGACGCGGACCTCACCGGCGGCGCGGTTGCGGTTGTCGGTCAGACACTCGATGAGCACCGCGACACCGTTGGGGCCGTAGCCCTCGTACATGATGGTCTGCCAGTCGGCGCCGCCGGCTTCCTCGCCGCCGCCGCGCTTGCGGGCCCGCTCGATGTTGTCGTTCGGTACCGAGCTCTTCTTGGCCTTCTGGATGGCGTCGTACAGGGTCGGGTTACCGGCCGGGTCGCCGCCGCCGACGCGGGCCGCGACCTCGATGTTCTTGATCAGCTTGGCGAACATCTTGCCGCGCTTGGCGTCGATGACGGCCTTCTTGTGCTTGGTTGTCGCCCACTTGGAATGGCCGCTCATGCGTGTACGCCCTCTTTCTGATCAAACGTCAGCTGATCAGTTTACGTGGACGAATCGGAGGCCCCGACAGGCCTGGTCAATCACTACTTCCGGACCGGCTGCAGCAGGTTGTAGACGGTGTCCGACCCGACCTTCATCGGCGCGAAGTTGACGCCCACCCAGTCGGCGATGTCGCTGTGCGCATCGGCGCCCCAGTGCCCCTTGTTGTCGGAGACGATGTAGTACGCCACCTCGTGGGCCGCCACGTAGGACTGGAACTGCTGCAGCGTCGGCGCCGGATCGGACCCGCCGAAGCCACCGATCGCGATGACGGGCGTGCGGGTGTCGAGCTCCAGACCGGCGGCCGGCGACGACCGGTCGATCGCCGCGGACCACTTGGTGCTCGTGGCCTTGAGCAGCGCGTTCAGTTGGGGGTTCTCGTCACGCTGACCCCAGCCGCCGTGTTTGTCGTCCTTGTCCGCGGGGCCGACGGAAGGCCCGCCGCCGAGGTGCGGCTGGCCGAAGGTCGCGAGCGAGTAGGCCACCGAACCCCCGACAGCGCCGAACATCGCCAACGCCACCGCGGCTGCCGCCACCCGCTGACGCCCGGGCCACACGAATGCGACCGTGCCGACGACGGCGGCAGCCAGGATCACCCAGCGCAGTGCGGGCAGCCAGTCGGCGTTGCGGCCGAGAATCACGAAGCCCCACATCCCGCTGGCCAAAAGCACTGCGGCCAAGCCGATCCGGTGGAACCGGGAGTCCCGGCGGCGCCAGAACTCGATGACGAAGACGGCGAACATCGCCGCCATGGCCGGAGCCAGCGCGAGGCAGTAGTACGGGTGCACGTTGGTCTTCATGAAGCTCAGCACCAGGCCGACACTGACGAGCCAGCCGCCGAACAGGATGGCGCCGGCCCGGACCCGATCGGTGCGCGGTGCGCGACCGCGCGAGATCAGTACGAGCACGGTGGCCAGCAGCGCGGCCGGCACCAGCCAGCCGATCTCGAAACCGAATTCACCGGTGAACAGCCGCGGCAGGCCCTGAGTCTGATCACCCATGCCGAAGCCATGGTGCCCGGCGGTCTTGATCGTCTCACCGGCGGCGTGTCCGGCGTGTTCCCCGGTGAGGGTGTGCACCGTCGACGGCTTGTCGGGGTCGCTCTTACCCATGTGGTTCTTGCCGAGCACGCGACCAAAGCCGTTGTAGCCCAACACCAGATTCATGAAACTGTTGTCGGTCGAGCCGGCCATGTAGGGCCGGGACGACGCCGGCCACAGGATCGTCAACACCACGAACCAGCCGGCGGAGACCAGCATGGCCGCGAGTGCACCGAGCAGGTGCCACAGCCGGGCGCGTAGCGCGACGGGCGCGGCGACGAGGTACGTCAGACCGAGCGCCGGCATGACCATCAGACCCTCGAGCATCTTGGCCAGGAACGCGAAACCCAGTGCGACACCGGCAAGGGCCATCCACTTGGCGCCGCCGCGGCGAGCCGCGCCATGTGCACCGTTGTCGAGCGCACGGACCGTGAAGTACGCGGCCAGTGTCATCAGCAGCACCATGGCCGCGTCGGGGTTGTTGAAGCGGAACATCATGGCGGACACCGGGGTCAGCGCGAGCACCGCACCGGCGAGCAGCCCGGCCGCCGGACCACTGGCCCGTCGTACCGCGGCGCAGAGCAGCCACACCGAGCCGACGGCCATCAACGCCTCGGGGATCAACATGCTCGCGCTGCTGAAGCCGAAAATCTGCCCGGACAGCGCCATCACCCACTGCGACAGCGGCGGCTTGTCGACGGTGATGACGTTGTTCGGGTCGATGGAGCCGAACAACAGCGCCTCCCAGTTCCGGGAGCCGGCCCACACGGCGGCGGCATAGAACTGGTTGCCCATGCCGTTGACCGTGATGTTCCACAGGTAGCCGACGGCCGTCACGATCAGCAGCACGGCCAGCGCCGCGCGCTCGCGGGTCTTGGTGGGTGCCGTGATCTCCGGCTCGGCCATCGGGGCGTCCAGGACGGCGGCGGATGTCGTAGTCACCCGACCATTAAGGCAGCCCCAGCTATGGCCCAGCTGTGAAGCGGGCGAGCCGCCGCTATGACGTGCGGACGTGATGAAACTGCTCACAATCAGCGGATTCACAGAAGGCCCTCCAGTGAACAGTCGTACACTCAACCTATGGACGACCCTCTCGCCAGCGAAGCCGCCGCCCTCACCGAGCTCGGACTCAACGAGCTGGGCACCGCCGTCGACGGCATCCACAAGGTCCAGCGCGCCATCTCCGAGCGGGTCTTCCGACTGGTGGGCCTTGGCGTCGGCCCGGCCGCCAAGCCCGTGAAGGTCGTCTACGACGCCATCACCGACGGCGTCTACTCCACCATCAGCCATGTGGCCACCACGGCCGCGCCCATCGCCGGCAAAGCCGTGCACGACCAGACCGCAGGCAAGCTGTCCGATCAGGCCGGTGGCGCACGCGTCCTCGCGGTGCTGCAGGGTTTGATCGGCGACAAGCTCCACGAGCAGGGTTCCGTGCTGGCGACGACGATGTCGGTGCGGGTCGACGGCCGGCCGGTCACCCTCGACACCGACAGCCTGCGCGCCGCTTATCCGGCCGCGACGGGTGACGTCGTGGTGTTCCTCCACGGCCTGATCGAGACCGAGGCCTTCTGGGCCCTGGGAAAGCGGCCGACGTACGCCCAGCGGCTCGGGGCCGACATCGGCATCACCGGCGTCGAGATTCGCTACAACACCGGCCTGCACATCTCCGACAACGGCGTGCTGCTGTCCGAACTGCTGGACCAGCTGGTGGCCGCCTGGCCGGTGCCGGTCACGTCGATATCCCTGGTCGGCCATTCGATGGGCGGGTTGGTCGTCCGATCGGCGTGCGCGGTGCCCGGCGCGTCATGGGTGAATCGGGTGCGCACCGTCGTCACGCTGGGCACCCCGCACACCGGCGCACCGTTGGAGAAGGTCGTGCACTACGGGTCGGCGGCGCTCAGCGCACTGCCCGAGACCCGCCCGTTCGGCAACCTGCTGCGCCGGCGCAGCACCGGGATCAGAGACTTGCGGTTCGGCTCACTCGACGAACGCGACTGGCGCGACTGCGAACCGGACGCCCTGCGGGCGCAGCAGCCGCCGATCGACGTGCCACTGCTCGAGGGGGTCTCGTACTACTGCGTGACCGCGACCATCGCCCGCACGCCGGCCAACCCGATCGGCTGGGTACTCGGCGACGGACTCGTGCAGGTGCGCAGCGCGCAAGGCCGAAGCCGCAAGCGCGACATGGGGTTTGACCGCGAAAATCGCCTGCATCTACCGGAGGCGCACCACTTCACGCTGCTGAACGACGAGCGGATCTACGAGCGCCTGCGCGTCTGGTTGTCGCGGTCAGAGGGACTCGACGAAGAGCTTGTGGATGCGCCGGTCGCCGGTGACCTCGGGGTGGAACGACGTCGCGAGCATGCGGCCCTGACGGACGGCGACGGGGTGTCCGGCCGCGCGGGCCAGCACCTCGACGTCGGGCCCGACGCGCTCGACCCAGGGCGCCCGGATGAACACCGCGTGCACGGGATCGTCGAGGCCGACGAAATCGAGGTCGTCTTCGAACGAGTCGACCTGCCGGCCGAAGGCGTTGCGCCGCACCGTCATATCGATCCCGCGTAGCGGCAGGGCCTCACGGCCCGGCACACCGGCGTCGTTGATCTCGGTGGCGAGCAGGATCATGCCGGCGCACGATCCGTAGCACGGCATGCCCGCGGCCAGGCGGTCGCGCAGCGGCTCGAGGAGTTCCAGCTCGCGCAGCAGGTGGCTCATCGCGGTGGACTCGCCGCCCGGGATCACCAGGGCGTCAACGGCATTCAGCTCCGTGAGGCGCCGGACCGTGGACACCTCGGCGCCCGCTTCGCGCAGGGCAGCCAGATGCTCTCGGGTGTCCCCCTGCAAGGCCAGGACACCGACGTGCGGGCTCACTCGGCCGGTGGGACGAAGCCGCGGTTGTAGCGGGTCAGCCCCTCCTGCATCACGGCGGCCACCATCTCGCCGTACTGGTTGAAAATCTTGCCCTGCGTCAGCGCGCGGCCGCCGCACGCCGACGGCGACGACTGGTCGTACAGCAGCCATTCGTCGGCCCGGAACGGCCGCATGAACCACATGGCGTGGTCCAGCGAGGCGATGTTCATATGTTTGCGTACCTCAAGGTGATTCACCTGCGCCGAACCCAGCAGGGTCAGGTCGCTCATGTAGGCCAGGGCGCAGATGTGCAGGACGTGGTCGTCGGGCAGCGGGTCGCGGTGCCGGAACCAGACCTGCTGCTGCGACGCCTTGCCGGGCACCCGGACGACCTGGTCGCGCGGCACGATGCGCACGTCCCATTCGGCAAACTGGGCGAACCCGGCGTCGTCGAACGCCCCGGCGGACCGGAAGCCCTTCGACAGGTCGGGCGGCGGCGGCACCGGCATGGCGTCCTGGTGCTCGATGCCGGACTGGTCGGTCTGGAACGACGCCGACATCGAGAAGATGTTCTCGCCGTGCTGGATGGCACTCACGCGGCGGGTGCAGAACGACCCACCGTCGCGAATGCGCTCCACCATGTACACCGTCGGTGCGCGGGCGTCACCGGGACGCAGGAAGTACCCGTGCAGCGAGTGCACCTGGTACTTCGGCTCCACGGTGCGCACCGCCGACACCAACGACTGACCGGCTACGTGGCCACCGAAAGTGCGCTGCAGAAAACCCGATTCCGGGCTGAAGACACTGCCGCGGTAGATGTTGACCTCGAGTTGTTCGAGGTCGAGTATCTGCTCGATTGCCACCTGTTGGTTTTACCAGCCACGCTCTGCGAGCCGATGAGGCTCCGGCACGTCCTCCACGTTGATGCCGACCATGGCCTCACCCAGACCGCGCGACACCTTGGCCAGCGTGTCCGGGTCGTCGTAGAACGTCGTGGCCTTGACGATGGCCGCGGCACGAGCGGCCGGGTCACCCGACTTGAAGATGCCCGAACCGACGAACACGCCTTCGGCGCCCAGCTGCATCATCATCGCGGCGTCGGCCGGGGTGGCGATGCCACCGGCGGTGAACAGCGTCACGGGCAGCTTGCCGGCGCGCGCGACCTCGACCACCAGCTCGTACGGCGCCTGCAATTCCTTTGCGGCAACGTACAGTTCGTCCTCCGACAGCGACGTCAGCCGACGGATCTCGCCGCCGATCTTGCGCATGTGCGTGGTGGCGTTGGAGACGTCACCGGTGCCGGCCTCACCCTTCGAGCGGATCATGGCCGCGCCCTCGTTGATGCGACGCAGGGCCTCACCCAGGTTGGTGGCGCCGCAGACGAACGGCACGGTGAACTTCCACTTGTCGATGTGGTGGGTGTAGTCGGCCGGGGTCAGCACCTCGGACTCGTCGATGTAGTCCACGCCGAGGCTCTGCAGAATCTGCGCCTCGACGAAGTGGCCGATGCGGGCCTTGGCCATCACCGGGATGGTGACGGCGTCGATGATGCCCTCGATCATGTCCGGGTCGCTCATCCGCGAGACGCCACCCTGCGCGCGGATATCGGCGGGTACGCGCTCGAGCGCCATGACGGCTACGGCGCCTGAGCCTTCGGCGATGCGCGCCTGCTCGGGTGTTACGACGTCCATGATGACGCCGCCCTTCAGCATCTCGGCCATGCCGCGCTTGACCCGGGCGGTGCCCGTCTGACCGCTGTTGTCCGCTGCGGTATCCACTGCAATCTCCCTCAAGAATTTGGTACCCGCCAAGTCTAGTGGCCGTACCAAATCGGTTATCCGCGCAGGTCAGCGGATGGTCTGCGGCGCCGGGCCGGCCATCGCCGCCGGAGCCTTCCCGTCCGCCAATTCGCCTGCGAGGGAAAGGTATTCGCCGAGCTGCAATGGGTAGACAGTCTCACCATCGGCGGCCAGCCGGGCGATGACCGCCGCGTCGCACCAGCGGTGGGCGTGGATCGACTGCCGTTCGACCGTGGTGTGACCGGTGGTCACCGGCTCGAACCGTGAGGTGCGGTACACGAAGAAGAATTCCTCGCTGCGGATCACAGACCCGTTGAACTCGAACACCGCCTCACGCCGCCACACCGGGCCGATCAGATCGGCCGGGTCGACCTTCAGCCCGGTCTCCTCGGCCACCTCACGGGCTGCCGCGTCGGGCAGCGATTCGTCCGGTTCGACCGCTCCCCCGACGGTGAACCACCACCGCGGCGCCATCAGCGGGTCGGCGGCCGGGTCGCTGCCGCAGAACAGCAGCACCTGCCCGTCCTGGTCCAGCAGCACCACGCGGGCCGACGTGCGTCGTCCCACCGCGCCGGGCTCGTGCCGCGACGCCCGCTCGACGATCTCGAAATACGTTGGCATGGCCGCGGTTCCACCCAGGTGCAGCCAGCGCACCAGGGTGCGCTCGCGCAGGGCGAGGGTGTCGCGCACCGCGTCGTTGTGGAAGCGGCGGGCCAGCAGTACCCGGGCCTCGGCGTCGGCGAGCTCGGCGACCAGGGTCACCGGGATGGATGCCGGATCGACCTGTGCCAGGGCTCCCGACAGTTCGTTCTCGGCGGCCTCGCGGGCCGCGCGCGGTGCCCGCTCGGCTTCGTCCGCCAGCGCCGCGAGACGGCGGCCTGCCGGCCGGGAACCGTACGCATCGGCGGCGACGGCCCGGGCCACCACCGCGCGCCGGGCCAGCGCCCCGTCCAGGGCCTGCCACGACAGGTCGTAGCGGACGTGCAGCCGGTCGAGCCGATGCGCGGTCTGATAGGCCCACACGACGGTGAACAGGACCGTGAGCACCAGCAAGACCAGTGCGACGATCAGCAGCCAGCTCATCAGGCCTCCACCCGGACCTTGATCCCCGATCCGGCCACCGTCTCGTAGACCAGCATGATCTGCTGCGCGACCACCGACCAGTCGTATCGCCGCACCGCCTGGGCGGCCGCCTCGGCGTACCGGCGGCGGGCAGCGTCGTTCGACAGCATCTCGACCAGCGCTTCGCCGAGGGCTTCGGCGTCGTCGACCGGCACCAGCCGGCCCGCCGCACCCTGGTCCAGCACACGCCGGAAGGCATCCAGGTCGCTGGCCACCACGGGTGTACCCGCGGCCATGGCCTCGACCAGCACGATGCCGAAGCTCTCGCCGCCGGTGTTCGGGGCGCAGTAGACGTCGGCGCTGCGCATCGCCGACGCCTTCTCGGCATCCTCGACCAGACCGAGGAACCGCAGGTGCCCCGCATGCTCGCCGACGGTCTCCTTGAGTGCCTCCTCGTCGCCGCGGCCGACGACCAGCACCTCGACGTCCGGGCAGGCCGCCACGAGCTTGGGCAGCGCGCCGACGAGCACCTGCATGCCTTTGCGCGGCTCGTCGAACCGGCCGAGGAACAGCACGGTGCGGCCGGGCCGCGGATAGCCGGGCAGCAGCGGCGCGTTGTCGAACGCCGACACGTCGACGCCGTTGGGAATCTCGACGGCGTCCGAGCCCAGGGCTTCCATCTGCCAGCGCCGTGCCAGATCGGACACTGCGATGCGACCCATGATCTTCTCGTTCCAGGGCCGCAGAATTCCCTGAAAGACGTTGAGTGTCAACGACTTCGTGGTCGACGTATGGAACGTCGCGACGATCGGGCCGTTGGCCACCATGAGCGCCAGCAGCGACAGGCTCGGGGCATTGGGCTCGTGCAGATGAAGCACGTCGAAGTCGCCCTCGACGATCCAGCGCTTGACCATCCGGCGGGTGGCGGGCCCGAATCGCAGCCGCGCCACGGAGCCGTTGTACGGGATGGGCACGGCCTTGCCGCCGGAGACGACGTAGTCGGGCAGGTCGGCGTGCGTCTCGGCCGACGAGGGCGCCAGCACGCTGACCGTGTGGCCGTAGCCGCGCATCACCTCGGCCAGTTGCAGCACGTGTGCCTGAACGCCGCCCGGTACGTCGAACGAGTACGGGCACACCATGCCGATGCGCATCAGTCGTTCCCGGCCAACCGGGCCCGACGTTCCTCGGACAGGTCGGCCAACCACTGCGGTTGCAGCATGTGCCAGTCCGTGGGGTGCGCGGCGATGCCCGCCTCGAAGCGGGTGGCCAGAGCCTGCGTGATGGTCGCGACGTCGCCGCTCGAGGTGTCGACCGGCCCGGAAATGTCGAACTGCCAGTCGTTGGGCTTGTTCCAGCAGTGCACGGTCAGCAGCGTCGCACCGGTCTTCAGCGCGAGCTTGGCAGCGCCCGCAGGCATGCGGGTCGGCTCGCCGAAGAGGTTGACCTGCACGTCATTTCGGGACAGGTCCCGGTCGGCCATCAAGCAGACGATGCGGTTGGCCTCCAACCGCTCGGTCAGGACGTCGAACGGCGGGCGCACTCCCCCCGTCAGCGGCAGAATCTCGAATCCCAGCGACTCGCGGTACTCGACGAACCGGTTGTACAGCGACTCGGGTTTGAGGCGCTCGGCCACCGTCGTGAACTTGCCGTACTGGTGCACCACCGAGACACCGGCCATGTCCCAGTTGCCGCTGTGCGGCAGCGCCAGGATGACGCCGTTACCGTTCTCGAGCCCGCGGGCGATGTGGTCGGTACCCACCAGGCAGTGCCGGAGCCTCTCCCCGAGCGTGCGCTGGTTCATCGACGGCAGCCGGAAGGCCTCCCGCCAGTAACGGCCGTACGACGCCAGCGAGGCGCGGATGACGCGGCCCGGCACCTTGGCCGGCCGCACACCCAGCACCCGGGCCAGATTCTTGCGCAACTGCTCGGGACCGCCGCCGCGCGCCGCATACAGCGCACCCGCGTCGAACATGTTGCGGGCGGCGAACTCCGGCATGGTCCGGATCAGCCCCCAACCCGCGGCATAGCCGAGGTCCTTGAGCTGCTCGCCCATCGGGACGTCGAAACCCCCGAAGGACGGCACACCGCCGGTGGGGACGCTCATTGCTGCTCCTTCGACGGCGCACTCGACGGCAGCGGCTGGTCGGCGCCCGGCGAACGGCGCACCGAGGCGACCCGCTGGCCCAGCGTGATGATGCTGGCCACCGCCAGCAGCCACATCGCGATGGGCAGCGCCAGCGGCAGCGGATGGATCGGCAGGTCCGAGAAGCCGGCGCCCACCAGGACGATGATCAGCCGTTCGGGGCGTTCGATGAAGCCGCCGTCGGCGTTCAGTCCGCTGGCTTCGGCGCGGGCCTTGATGTACGAGATGACCTGCGAGGTGACCAGGCAGATCAACGTGGCGACGGCCAGCGGCTTGTCGTGCATCTCGAACGCGATCCACCACAGCAGGCCGCAGAACACGGCGCCGTCACCGATGCGGTCGCAGGTCGCGTCGAGCACCGCACCGAGTCGCGTGCCGTAGCCGCGTTCGCGGGCCATGGCGCCGTCGAGCATGTCGGCGAGCACGAAGAACCAGACCACCAGGGCGCCGTACCAGAGGTGCCCCGTCGGGAACAGCGTCAGCGCGCCGACGACCGACGCGGTGGTGCCCAGGACGGTGACGCTGTCCGGCGTCAGGCCGATGCGCAGCGCTCCCCGGGCCAGCGGGCGGCTCAACTTGGTGTAGGCCGCGCGGGTCAGGAGGTAGAAGTCGCTCACGGGGCGTCCTCAGTCCTTCCCGTCGCTCCGCTCGCCCCGGCCCCGTCCTGCGCCGCCCACTCGTCGGCCAGCAGCTTGCGGGTGTCGCGCAGCAGCTGCGGGATCACCTTGGTACCGCCGATGACGGTGATGAAGTTGGCGTCGCCGCCCCAGCGCGGCACCACGTGCATGTGCAGGTGGTCGGCCAGCGAGCCGCCGGCCGAGGTGCCCAGGTTGAGCCCGACGTTGAAGGCGTGCGGGTTCGAGATGGCCTTCATCACGCGAATTGCCTTCTGGGTGAACGCCATCAGCTCGCTGCTCTCGGCCTCGGTCAGGTCCTCGAGCTCCGACACCTTGCGGTAGGGCACGACCATGAGGTGTCCCGGGTTGTACGGGTACAGGTTCAGCACCGCGTACACCTGCTCGCCGCGCGCGACGATCAGGCCTTCCTCGTCGGACATCGTGGGAATGTCGATGAAGGGCTGCTTCGAGCCCGCGGATGTCCCCTCGCCGCCCTTCATCGGAGCGTCGACGATGTAGCTCATCCGGTGCGGCGTCCACAGCCGCTGCAGGTAGTCGACGTCACCGACACCCCGGTCCACAATGGCGTCTCCGACACCGGGGTCCACGATGCTCCGATCCTCGGTCACGCCTGTGCGCCCCGCGCCTCGTTCACCAAATCTGCCGTCGGGAAAGCGTTTTCGCGACGCGCGATCCACCCGGCGATGAGATCGACGGCCTCGGCCACCGGGACGCCGTTGACCTGGGTGCGGTCACCGAACCGGAAGGAGACGGCACCCAATTCGATGTCCTTGTCACCGGCGAGCAGCATGAACGGCACCTTCTGATTGGTGTGGTTCACGATCTTCTTCGCCATCCGGTCGTCGCTGCCGTCGACCTCGACGCGAATGCCGCGCGACTTCAGTTGCGCCGCAACGTCGTACAGGTAGTCCAGGTGCGCGTCGGCGACCGGGATGCCGACGACCTGCACCGGGGCCAGCCAGGCCGGGAACGCGCCGGCGTAGTGCTCGGTGAGCACGCCGAAGAACCGCTCGATGGACCCGAACAGCGCGCGGTGGATCAGCACCGGACGCTGCCGGCTGCCGTCGGCCGCGGTGTACTCCAGCTCGAACCGGTCGGGCATGTTGAAGTCCAGCTGGATGGTCGACATCTGCCAGCTGCGTCCCAGCGCGTCCTTGACCTGCACGGAGATCTTGGGGCCGTAGAACGCCGCGCCGCCCGGGTCGGGCACCAGGTCCAGACCGGAGGCCTCGGCGACCTCGCGCAGGGTCTCGGTGGCCTCGTCCCACAACTCGTCGGAGCCGACGTACTTGTCCGGGTCCTTGGTGGACAGCTCCAGGTAGTAGTCGTCGAGGCCGTAGTCGCTCAGCAGATCCAGCACGAACTGCAGCAGCGTGGTCAGCTCGTCGCGCATCTGGTCACGGGTGACGTAGATGTGCGCGTCGTCCTGCGTCATGCCGCGCACGCGGGTCAGGCCGTGGACGACGCCCGACTTCTCGTACCGGTACACACTGCCGAACTCGAACAGCCGCAGTGGCAGCTCGCGGTACGACCGCCCTCGCGACCGGAAGATCAGGTGGTGCATGGGGCAGTTCATGGGCTTGAGGTAGTAGTTCTGCCCCGGCTTGCGCAGCGTGCCGTCCTCGTTGAACTCCGCGTCGATGTGCATCGGCGGGTACATGCCGTCGGCGTACCACTCCAGGTGACCCGAGGTGATGTACAGCTGCTCTTTGGTGATGTGCGGGGTGTTGACGAACTCGTAGCCGGCTTCCTGGTGCTTGCGGCGCGAGTAGTCCTCCAGCTCGCGGCGCACGATGCCGCCCTTCGGGTGGAACACCGGCAGGCCGGACCCCAGCTCGTCGGGGAAGCTGAACAGGTCCAGCTCCACGCCCAGCTTGCGGTGGTCGCGGCGCAGCGCCTCCTCGATGAGTTCGAGGTGTTTGTCGAGGGCCTCCTGCGACTCCCAGGCGGTGCCGTAGACGCGCTGCAGGCTGGCGTTCTTCTGGTCGCCGCGCCAGTACGCGGCGCTGCTGCGGGTGAGCTTGAACGCCGGGATGTACTTGGTGGTCGGGATGTGCGGGCCACGGCACAGGTCGCCCCAAACCCGTTCGCGGGTGCGGGGATTGAGGTTGTCGTAGGCCGTCAGCTCGTCGCCGCCGACCTCCATGATGTCGGCGTCGCCGGACTTGTCGTCGACCAGTTCGAGCTTGTACGGCTCCTTGGCCAGCTCTTCGCGGGCTTGCTCCTTGGACTCGTACACGCGACGGTCGAACAGCTGACCATCTTTGATGATCTTCTGCATGCGCTTCTCGAGCTTGGCCAGATCCTCCGGCGTGAACGGCTCGGCGACGTCGAAGTCGTAGTAGAAGCCGTCGGTGATCGGCGGCCCGATGCCGAGCTTGGCCTCCGGGAACAGGTCCTGCACGGCCTGGGCCAGCACGTGGGCGCACGAGTGGCGGATGACGCTGCGGCCGTCCTCGGTGTTCGCGGCGACCGGGATGACCTCCACGTCGACTTCCGGGGTCCAGGACAGGTCGCGCAGCCGGCCGTCGGCGTCCTTGACCACGACGATGGCGTCGACCTCGCCGCGCTGCGGCAGCCCGGCCTCACGGACCGCGGCGCCGGCGGTAGTCCCGGCAGCGACCCGGATCGGGGCTGCTGGTGCGGGGCTGGCGACGGCGGTCATCGAGACACTCCTACTGGTTAGGTGACGATCGCGACCATGCTATCGGCACCGGTCATCGCTTCGCGGGCCAGCGCCGCCTCAAGGCTGACCCGGCTTGAGCCTGACGAAGAGGGCCTCGGCGTCGGCGAGCACCGTGTCGCCGTCCAGCAGCGCGCCGGTGATGAAGATCTTGCGGCCCTCGACGCGCTCCAGCGTCGCGGTGGCGCGCAGGTCTTTTTCGACCGGGACGATCTGCCGATAGTTGATGTGCAGGTAGGCGGTGCGCTGGAACGGGCTGTCGGTCAGGCGGTAGGCGGCATGCCCCAGCACCGAGTCGAACAGCAGCCCGATGGACCCGCCGTGCGCGGCACCGTTTCGGCCGAGGTGGAAGCGCCGGAAACGGACGGGACCGGCGATCCGGCCGTCATCGGTGACCTTGAGATCCGACGGCACGTTCAGGACGTTGCCGCGGTTGGGCAGGTCGAGCCGACGGCCCGAAGGTGAGTGCCACTCGTCGGCGCGGTACGGCGCCAGCAGGGCGTTGGCTTGTTCGATGAGGTTCGCGGCCTCGGTGATGACGTCATCCGGAGCGTCGGCGCCGCGCGCGTGGTCGCCGGCCATGCGGACGGATTCGACGAACCTGCCGTAGTCCGGGCCGCCCTGGGTGGTCGGTTTGGGCGGGTTGAATCCTCCACCGGCATGCTTATCCACCTGTTTCTCTTATCACGGTGGCAAGGTGGCCCTATGCGACTGAGCGACCTGGCCGGGCTGGCATTCACCTACCCCGACGTCGGGGCGACCGCCGGCGAACTGCCGGAGGGCTACCACCACGTGCACGCGGAGGCCCGGATCGGTTCGGGTCGAGCACGATTCGACGAGGCGGCCGGCGCGGTCCTGCGGTGGGGTATGCAGCGGGGTGTCGGCATGCGGGTGGAGGCGACCACCGTCACCGCCGCGGCGGGCACCGACATGCTGGGACGTCTCGGACCCGTGCAGGTCCCATGCCGCGTGGTGTACGTCGTCGACGAACCCGACCGGCGCGGATTCGCTTACGGGACGCTGCCCGGCCACCCGGAGTCCGGCGAGGAACTGTTCAGCGTGCGCTACGACCCGGCCACCGACGCGGTCTTCGCCGAGGCGACAGCGTTCTCGCGGCCGGCGCTCTGGTGGAGCCGGCTTGGAGCTCCGGTCTCACGGGTCGCCCAGCGGGTGATCGCGCAGCGCTATCTGCGCGCCGTTTGAGCGATCGGGCGGCTCGGCCGTGCGGCGGGCCTGCCGCTCCGCCGCTGAAGCGGCAGGCCCGCGATGTGTTGTCACTGTTGAGTTGTCAAGGTGCGCAACGCTTTGCGTGTTATGCGGCTGTGTCGAGGCGCATGGTGCGGCGGTTGTATGCGGGGATGGGTTTTCGGTGTGGGTCGACGGTCGCGGGTGGGATGAGCCAGGGGTGTTTGTCCAGGCCCATGACGACGTCCCAGCCGTCGTGGTGGACGTTGGCGTGGCAGGCCGGGCACAGCAGGCAGCCGTTGGCTAGTGATGTCTCACCGTGGTGGGTCCAGTGGATGATGTGGTGGGCGTGGGTGCGTCCGGGTGGGGCGCCGCATTTGATGCAGCATTCATCGCGGTGATAGAGCGCTTTGCGCAGGTGCGGCGGGAACAGCCGCTTCTCCCGGCCCATGTCCAGGGGTACGTGTTCGCCGTCGACGATGATCGTGGTGACGGTGGTGTCGCAGCAGATTCGTTCTAGGGTCATGGTGCTGATCGATCCGATGAATTCCAGCGCCGCCAAATCTGGGGCATCCGCTGGGACGGTGATCAGCAGTTGGGTGCGCGGCGCGGACGCGGTGTCGCCGCCGCGGGCCGCGATGTCCAGCACCGCTTCCAGCGCGTCGGCCCGCCGCCTGCCCGCTGAGCGGGTGTCGGGGCTGCCGTCGGGTTCGGGCCGCGGCGCTGATCCTTGTTCGATCGCCGCGATGTATTTGGCCCCGACTTCGGCGTCCAGGTCCGCCCGGATCTGGACCCGGCCGTCGCTGGTGACGCGGTGGTCGGCGGTATTGATCGACCGGTCCTCGGCCGCCGGCAGGCCACCTTCGGCGGCGGCGACCCGGTTGCCCAAACGCCGCGCGCGTTTGTCGATGTCTGCGGGGGTGGCGCCGGAGAAGAACTGCCCCAGCAGATCGGTCACCTGCGCGAAGCGGGTCTCTTCGTCGACCTCACCGGGTGCGCGGGCGTGAATGTGGTTGATGCCTTTGACGATCGCATCCACATGCTCACCCGAGATCGCCCCATCGGCGGCATGCGCCGCCAGGGTCGGCAACACCGGTAACGCGGCGCCGACCCGGACCAGCCGCTGCGCGACCGACGGCGCACACCCCAACGCCATCAACAACTCCCGTGGTGTCCGCCCCTGCGCCGCCGCGGCACCACATCGGTCCAGCACCCCGGTCAGCATCGCCGCCACATGATCGATCACATTGCGCAGCTTCACCACGTACGTCATCGCCGCCACCGCGTCGCCCGCGGGCATGTCGTCGGGGACGTCCACGCCACGCAGGTGATCGAGAAGAGCGTTGAGATCCGGCGCGATTCCCATGCCCAATTGTATCGAACGTATGTTCGAATATCAATGCTTCTACTGCTTCAAACTTTCTGGCAGGCAGTGGAGGAACTGTTGCGATGGCGCCG
>NZ_JBJIAK010000040.1:0-57735 GCF_045310915.1 Mycobacterium sp. SMC-17
GCCGCCCACAGCAAAATGATCCCGACCAGAACCGAAAAGTCCTCACAGAATCAGTCAGTCCACGGATCGAGGCTTAGCCAGGATGATGGCGTGTCTGCGCGGCTGGACAAACGTCTCTCCCGGTATCGCCTCGCCAACCCGGACATCGAGTTCAACCCCGTCGCAATCCGTGGTTCCACGATGAATTACCTTGATCGCCATGCCGATTCGATCCAATTGCTGGTGATCGGCAGGCACCGGAGACCCGGGATGGGTGAGATCGTGGGGACGGCGCGCTCAGCCTCGCCCCAGGTGAACTGCACGGCACTGATTTGCCAACGTAATCAGCGCCTGTAGCCGAGGCCTGGCCTATCGTCATGAGCAAGACGTCAACGTTTATCAGCGCGCCGCCGGCGTGCAGAAGGGCACGCGAATGGTCACAGTATTTCTCGTCGATGACCATGAAGTCGTGCGCCGCGGACTCATCGACCTGCTGAGTGCGGACCCGGATCTGGAAGTCATCGGCGAGGCTGGAACCGTGGCGCACGCCATGGCCCAGATTCCTGCGCTCAGACCCGATGTCGCCGTCCTCGATGTGCGTCTGCCGGACGGCAACGGCATCGAGCTGTGCCGCGATCTGCTGTCGCGCCTGCCCGACCTGCGGTGTCTGATGCTGACGTCGTTCACCTCCGACGAGGCCATGCTCGACGCGGTCCTGGCCGGCGCGAGCGGATATGTCATCAAGGACATCAAAGGCATGGAACTGGCCGAGGCGATCAAGGCTGTCGGTGCCGGACGGTCCCTGCTGGACAATCGCGCCGCCGCGGCCTTGATGGCGAAGCTGCGCAACGCCGCCGAGCGGTCCGACCCACTTTCGGGCCTCACCGATCAGGAACGGGTGCTGCTGGATCTGCTCGGTGAGGGCTTGACCAACAAGCAGATTGCCGCCCGAATGTTCCTGGCGGAGAAGACCGTCAAGAACTACGTGTCGCGGCTACTGGCCAAACTCGGCATGGAGCGACGCACCCAGGCCGCGGTGTTCGTGTCGAAGCTGGACCGGCCGCGGCGCTCCGACGACTGATATGCCCGCGGCGTCAAATTCCTGGCGCGCGACTGCCGCGATGGCAGAATCACCGGTGTGACACGCCACGACAGCAGCGCTGAGCATCCGCTGCGAGCGCCGCTATCGGGACTCCGGCTGCGTGAACTGCTCAGTGAAGTCCAGGACCGCGTCGAGCAGATCATCGAGGGCCGGGACCGGCTCGACGGTCTGGTCGAGGCGATGCTCACGGTCACGTCCGGTCTCGAACTGGACGAGACACTGCGCACCATCGTGCACACCGCGATCGAGCTGATCGACGCCCGGTACGGCGCACTCGGGGTACGGGGCACCGACCACGAGCTCGTCGAATTCGTCTACGAGGGCATCGATGAGGAGACCCGTTGCAAGATCGGCCCGCTTCCCCAAGGGCGCGGCGTGCTCGGCGTACTGATCGACGAGCCGAAACCCATTCGGCTGGAGGACATTCGAACGCACCCGGCCTCGGTCGGGTTTCCCGATAACCACCCGCCCATGCGCACGTTCCTCGGGGTACCGGTGCGCATCCGCGATGAAGTGTTCGGAAACCTGTATCTGACCGAGAAGGCATCTGGGCAGCCCTTCAGCGAAGACGACGAAGTGCTCGCCCAAGCCCTGGCCGCGGCGGCCGGCATCGCCATCGACAACGCCCGGCTCTACCGCCAGTCACAGCAACGCCAGGCCTGGATCGAGGCCACCCGCGACATCGGTACCGCCCTGCTGTCCGGCACGGAGCCCGCGGAGGTGTTCCGCCAGATCGCGGAGGAAGCGCGCTCCCTGACGGACGCGGACGCGACGCTGATTGCGGTTCCCGAGGACGACGATGCTCCGAGCAGCGAGATCACCGAACTCCAGGTCATCGACGTCGTCGGCGACGTCCGCGCATCATCGCTGGAGGCGCCGGCGGCCGACGGCCCCATCGGCCGGTCCTTTCACGCTCGGACGCCCTTGTTCTGCCGGGCAGCGGAGTTGCCGCAAGCGATAGCGGTTGACATGGCTTCGGCACTGGTGCTGCCCCTGCGCACCACCGACAGCGTCATCGGGGTGCTGATCGTGCTGCGGCGTAGGGGCCGACCGGATTTCACTCCGGATCAGCTGGACACGATGGCCGCGTTCGCCGATCAGGCCGCGCTCGCCTGGCAACTTGCGGCCAGCCAGCGTCAGAAGCGTGAGTTGGACGTGCTGGCGGATCGCGACCGCATTGCCCGCGACTTGCACGATCACGTCATCCAGCGACTGTTCGCGGTCGGTCTGACGCTCCAGGGCGCCATCCCGCGCGCAAAATCCAGCGACGTGCAGCGGCGCATCACCGACTGTGTCGACGACCTCCAGGAAGTGATCACCGAAATCCGTACGGCGATCTTCGATCTGCACGGCAGCACCGCTTCCACCACCCGGTTACGTCAACGCCTCGATGCCGCAGTCGCCTCCTTCTCCAGCCACGAGCTGCACACCACGGTGCGCTACGACGGACCGCTCTCGGTCATCGAGCCTGACCTGGCCGATCACGCCGAGGCCGTCGTCCGCGAGGCGGTGAGCAACGCCGTCCGTCACGGTAAGGCCAGCGCTGTCAGCGTCACCGTCAATGTCGACAACGACCTACGTATCGAAGTCGCCGACAACGGTCAGGGACTGCCCGCCGGAATCACCGAAAGCGGCCTCGCGAACCTTCGCAGGCGGGCGCAGGACACCGGCGGCGACATGACCGTCGAACCCGGCGTCGACGCCGGCACCGTACTGCGGTGGTGGGCACCCCTGCCCTGACGGGCAACCTGGAGTGAGCGACCAATGGCATTGGCCGCCAACGACGGAGCCCCGGCTTCGGCCGGCACGTCGCCATCGGGCAAAGACCTCTCAGCAAGTGACGTAGTGCTCTGTCGCTGGTGCCCGAGCGCCTGCAGGATCGTCGTATGAGAAACGAGCAGTGGGCGCGACCTGAATCGCTCCGCGTCGATCTCGACGACAGGTCTTGCGAGGTGAATCAGATGTCCGAGACGTTCCCCGACCACCAGACGATTTGCGCAGCCATGGCGCTGGCAACGCGTGCCCCCTCGGTCCACAACACGCAACCGTGGCGGTGGCGGATCGGCTCGAACAGTGTGCATTTGTACGCCGAATCGTCATTGCACCTGATTCACACCGACCCCGACGGCCGCGACCTGTTGATCAGTTGCGGTGCGGCCCTGCACCACGCGACCGTGGCCTTCCACGCGCTGGGCTGGCAGCCGACCGTGCGCAGATTCCCCAATCCCGCCGAACCTGATCACCTCGCCGCGATCGAGTTGACCCCCGCCACCCCGGAGCAGCCCGACATCGCGCTCGCCGCAGCGATTCCGCGGCGCAGAACCGACCGGCGCTACTACAGCGGCTGGCCCGTCCCGCTCGGAGACATCGCTCTGATGACCGCCCGCGCCGCCCGTCTGGGCATCGGGCTACGCCGGGTGAAGCTCAACGACGTCCTCACAAGTGCACTGCGGCAGGCTGTTTTGCAGCATGTGCATGATCTGGACTATCTCACCGAACTGACGGTCTGGAGCGGGCGCTATGCCTCCGTGGCCGGAGTGCCCGCTCGAAGTACACCCACGCCCGACCATGGTGCAGCTCTCCCGAGTCGCATCTTCGCCGGTCCCGTGCTCGGGCAGGCCGCCGGTACGACGGCCAGTGATGACAACGGTTCGCTATTGGCACTCGGCACCTCGACCGATGCTCCGATCGATCGACTGCGGGCCGGCGAAGCGACGAGCGCGGTTCTGCTCACTGCCACCGCACAGGGACTGTCCACATGCCCCGTCACGGAGGCATTGGAAAATCCCGCGTGCCGAGCGATCGTCCGGTCGGACGTTTTCGGTGACGAGCTGTTCCCGCAGATGCTCATCCGGGTCGGCTGGGCACCCCTCAACGCCGACCCCCTGCCCGCGACCCCGCGCCGCGCGCTGACGGACGTCGTTTCCCTTCTGCACGACGACAACCCGGTATTGGGCTCACAGCCCACTGACGCCGAAGAGACGGATCGATGATCGCGCACCGCACCCGGATGTTCGCCCGGGTGCTCGGGCCCTACCTCGTCGTCGCGGCCGCTTCACTGGTCACCCGGGCCGATTACGTCAAGACACTGCTGCACACGTTCGGAGACGACTCCGTATGGCCCTGGGTCACAGGCGCATTCGTCCTACCGATGGGACTGGTTGTCGTCACACTGCACCCGTACTGGCGCGGAGCTGCCGCCGCCACCGTGTCGGTGCTGGGCTGGTTGACGGTGCTCAAGGGTGTCGCGTTGATGACGTTCCCCGGGGCGTACCTCACCACGGGACAGGACGTGCTGGCCGGCGCACCGTGGTGGCAGGCCGGGGTGATCGTCACCGGACTGGCCGGACTGTATCTGACCGCGGTCGGGTGGTCACCGGATCGTCGACCGGCACCGTCCGTCACCGCGACCTCCGAGTCTTGAGGCGCTCCAACGGCATTCGGCTCGACGCTCGGCGTCAGATCGGCACGACGTCCTGGGTCCCGGAGTCGGCGTCATCGAGCTCACGCGCGATCACGGCCATCAGCGTTCGGAGATCGTTGTTCGCGCGGTACAGATAGACCGAGGCCATCTCGATGTCGGCGACGTCCTGATGCCGAATTCCGGCCAGGCACTCACTGAACCCGGAGCCGAAATCATCGAGAGTCTGCCGCAGGGCAGTGGTCAGGGTCGCATCCGGGCTCGGCAACAATATCTGTAGCGGCGGCACGGCCGCCTGGCCGGCCTCGCAGGCTCGGTGGATTCCCGCGATGTCGGCGCTGGCCGCCGCCCTGGTCATGTTGTCCCGCTGGATCAGCAACGCGTCCAGCGGCGATTCGAGTCGTGCAAGCCACGTGTGCAGTTGTTGCGATGCGGGCGGCGCCTGCTGTTGTGCCGTAGCAACTTTCGCCGGTGCCACTGCGTCATCCGGCAGTCCCAGGCGGACCGACGAGAGATCGCCGAACATCCAACCGATGAATATTGGCGCCGCAATCAGTGCCACGCCGGTCATACCGCGAAGCTGTCCCTGGTGTTCACCGTCGAGACCTTCTGACAACCGCATGTCCACATGGTGCGCCACTCGGCTGAGGGCCACACGGGTCAAAAGTCCTCTGGCATATAGCCGGAAGGCCACAGGTGCCGAAGGTCCCTACGACCGCGGTCCATCAGCCCTGCTGACGAACCGCCGATAGGCGCAACATCATTCGCGAATACCGCACCGCCCGCGGGCCGGCCCGTAAAGGAAACCGATGAACGACAATCAGCTCACCGCTCTCGATGCCGGTTTCCTGCAGGCGGAGGATTCCGACAGCCACGCCAATCTTGCTGTCGCAGTGGTCGCCCTCATGGAAGGCCCGGCGCCGGACTTCGCCGAACTCATGACTGTGCTCGACGAGCGGTCGGCCACGCTCCCCCGCTGCCGACAGGTGTTGCACTCCTATCCGCTCGATCTCAGCGCTCCAGAATGGGTACCGGCGCCCAGTTTCGACATCACCCACCACGTCCGCCGACTCACCGTGACAGCGCCCGGTGATGACACCGCGCTCCATCGCGCGGTCGCCGATTTGATGGAGCGCCGTCTCGACAGGTCCCGTCCGTTGTGGGAAGCCTGGATGCTGGACGGCCTGGCCGATGGTCGCTGGGCGATCGTGGTGAAGCTGCACCACTGCATCGCCGACGGTGTCGCGGCGACAGCGATGCTCGCGGGCATCTGCGACAACCAGTGGGCCGACCACGATGAAATCCTCAGCCTCCCTTCGGTATCGGACCGGCATCCCTCACGCCCCTTCAATCCGATCGCGCTCGGCACCGATGCGTGGCGGATGGTGCGGTCGACGGCGCGCAGTGGAGTACGGATGGCCTTCGGGGCCGCTCAACTCGTGGCCGGCGTGCTCACCACATCGACCCAACCGCTCAACGGTCAGCTCAGCGACATGCGTCGATTCAGTGCTGTCGACGTCTCGATGCAGGATGTCCAGATGGTCGCGAAACGGTTCGGCGTCACGGTCAACGATGTGGCTCTGGCCGCCATCACCGACGGTTTCCGGTCTGCGATGCTGCGGCACGACATGCAGCCTTCGGCCGGGCCGATCCGTACCGTGGTGCCGGTTTCCGTCCGGCCGGCCGAACTGCTCCACGTGCCCGACAACCGGGTTTCCATATTGCTGCCTGACCTCCCCGTCGATCGGCCGGATCCGCTCGAACAGCTTCGGCTGGTCCACAAGAGGCTGACAACGGCGAAAGGCAGTGGGCAGCGCCAGGCCGGCTCTCTGGTGGTTTCCGCAGCCAACCTGATTCCATTTCCGATCATGGCGTCGGCCGTGCGCCTGCTGGGCCGGCTTCCGCAACATGGCGTCGTTGCCGTGACGACGAATGTCCCGGGCCCGAGCCGGCGCATGCGCTTGATGGGTCGTCAGATCGCCGCGCTCGTGCCGGTACCGCCGATTGCGATGGGCATGCGCACGGGCATCGCCATCATGAGCTACGCAGATCGCCTGACATTCGGCGTCATCGGCGACTACGACGCCGAGCTCGACACGGAAGATCTCGCCCGCGGCATCGAGAACGGGCTCGCTCACCTGATCTCCGTCGCGTCAGCTGCGACGCACACTCGCCGGCTGGGCAACCTGATGCTGCTCAGCGGCTAGAACCGGCAATTACCCGCTGCTGCACAACAACTTTGCGCTCAGACTGATAGCACAGGAGTGAACCGTGATCGATCAACAATGGGACTCGGACAACTCGATTCTCACCATTCACCCGGAATCCCCGTTGAGTACCGGCGATTTTGCCGCCCTCAACCAAACTGTCGACCCGAAGATCGAGCAGGGCGGCGACCTTGCCGGCCTCATCATCGACGCTCCACATTTTCCGGGATGGGACAGTTTCGGGGCGATGGTGACGCACCTGCGATTCGTCCATGACCATCACCAACACGTGAAAAAGATTGCCATCGTCACTGATTCGCCGATAGCGGGCGTTGCACAGCACCTGGTGTCACACTTCATCACTGCGGAGATCCGGAAGTTCCCCGCGGGGCAGGTCGAGGACGCCACGGCGTGGATCACCAGTGGCCGTCAATCTGAGGACCCTAGACCTTAGTCGCCGAAGCCCCCTGAGCGCACAGTCGTCGCATGACGAGGACAGTTATCGCCGACGCCGTCAATCAGTTGCCGACTCCCAACGCCACTCCGTGACCTCGGGCAGATCCTCACCGCGCGTCCGGATCCATTCACGGTGGCGATCATGAGCCGCAACCATGTCTGCGCGCAGTGCGTGTACCGCGGGACCGTCGAGTCCGGGCGTCAGATCGATGGCGTCGATCACCAGCTGGAAGCGGTCCATCTTGTTCAGCACCAGCATGTCGAAAGGCGTTGTCGTCGAACCCTCTTCCAGATACCCCCGCACATGCATATTCCGGTGATTGCGTCGGCGGTAGGTCAACAGGTGGATCAACGACGGGTAGCCGTGGTAGGCGAAGATCACGGGTCGGTCGGTGGTGAACAACGTGTCGTACTCCGCATCGGTCATGCCGTGTGGATGTTGGGAGTCGGATTGCAGCCGGAACAGGTCGACGACGTTGACGACGCGGATCTTTATCTCCGGCAGGCGCTCTCGCAGTATCGATGCGGCAGCCAGCACCTCAATGGTGGGCACGTCGCCGGCGCCGCCCAGCACCACATCAGGTTCTGAACCCCTGTCGGTGCTGGCCCACTCGAAGATGTCCGCGCCGCGTGCGCAGTGCACCGCAGCTTGCTCCGCGGTGAGCCACACCGGGGCGTCGTTCTTACCGGCGACGATCACGTTGATGTAGCTCCGGCTGGCGAGGCAGTGCGCCGCTACCGACAGCAGCGTGTTTGCGTCCGGCGGCAAGTAAATGCGGGCGATATCGGCGCGCTTGTTGGCAACATGATCGATGAAACCCGGATCCTGGTGCGAGAAGCCGTTGTGGTCCTGGCGCCACACGTGGGACGTGATCAGGTAGTTCAGGGATGCGATCGGTGCGCGCCACGGTAGTTCGCGACTCACCTTGAGCCACTTGGCATGTTGGTTCACCATCGAGTCCACGACATGAGCAAAGGCCTCGTAGCTGTTGAGCAGGCCATGCCGCCCGGTCAGCAGATAACCTTCCAGCCAGCCCTGGCACATGTGTTCCGACAAGACTTCGAGCACACGCCCGTCGCGGGCCAGGTGCTCGTCGCTCGGCAGAACTGCTGCGTTCCACTGCTTGTCGCTGACGTCATACACGGCACCGAGCCGATTCGACGCCGTCTCGTCGGGCCCGAACAGTCTGAAGTTGCGGTAGCAGGCGTTACGCACCATTACTTCGCGCAGATATTGCCCGAGCACCCTGGTCGGCTCTGCGGTGGTGTCCCCCGGCCTGACGGTTGACACCGCGAATTCCTGGGCAGCAGGCAAATGCAAAGGTGTCAGCAGCAGGCCACCGTTGGCGTTCGGGTTCAATCCCATCTGATAATCGGTTGACGGCACATTGTCAGTCACCAGCGCTGTGGGGCAACCCATTTCATCGAACAGCTCGCCGGGGCGGTACGAATCCAGCCAATCGACGAACTGCCGGCGATGTTCCGGATCAGACCGGACATCGGCTATGGGCACCTGATGCGAACGCCACGTACCCTCAACAGGCACACCGTCGACCCACCGCGGTCCGGTCCAGCCTTTGGGCGTCCGCAACACGATCATGGGCCACTGTGGGCGCGCCGCTGGGGATGTCGCGGCACGCGCGGCGGTCTGGATTTCGTTGATCATCGCCACGACGCGATCCATCGCCGCCGCCATCTCCTGATGCATCTGTTGCGGGTCGTCGCCGCTGACGTAGATCGGATGGTGCCCGTATCCCCTTAGTAGACAATCGAGTTCGGTGTCGGTGATCCGCGCCAGGACCGTCGGATTGGCGATCTTGTACCCATTGAGGTGCAGGATGGGCAGTACCGCACCATCAGTGACGGGGTTGATGAACTTGTTCGAATGCCAGCTGGCGGCCAGCGGACCGGTCTCGGCTTCGCCGTCACCGATCACACACGCCACCAACAGGTTCGGGTTGTCGAGAGCTGCACCGTAGGCGTGCGCCAGGGAATAACCGAGCTCGCCGCCCTCGTGGATGGAGCCCGGAACTTCCGGTGCGACATGGCTGGGCACGCCACCCGGGAAGGAGAATTCGCGGAACAGTGTCGCCATGCCGCGTTCATCACGGGTTATGTCGGGACGTGTTCGGCTGTAGCTGCCCTCGAGCCAGGCGTTCGCGAACAGCGCCGGCCCGCCATGACCGGGACCGATGACATACATCGCGTCGAGATCATGATCGATGATGGCGCGATTCAGGTGCGCGTAGGTGAAGTTCAGCCCCGGCGAGGTGCCCCAGTGCCCCAACGGGCGGGGCTTGATGTGTTGATGCTCCAAAGGCGTTCGCAGTAGCGGATTGTCCATCAGGTAGATCTGGCCGGCAGTGAGATAGTTGGCAGCCCGCCAGTACGCGTCCACCGATCGCAGCCGCGCCGCCGTCAAGGGCTCACGCACCTCGCGAGTTGCGCTCGTCATCGGGTCGACTCGCGAGCATGCGGCCGAGCGACGAGGACTGGGCAATTCGCCTGGTGAATCAGTTTGTGGCAGGTGGAACCGAGCAGCAGCCCGGTGGCGTCGCCGCGACCATGGCTTCCGGTGACGACGAGCTGAGCGCGCTGGGCATGGCTCAGCAGGACGTGCCCGGGGTTGCCGATTGCCGCGACGCGGCGCACCGCGACATCCGGGAATTTCTCCTGCCACCCGGCCAATCGCTCGGCCAGCATCTCCTGCTGCTCCTCACGCGCCGGGCCGGTCAGGTCATTCCAGGGACCTTGGACATCGTAGAAATGCGCCGGCAAGTAGCCCCAAACCAGGACAGCGGTCAGTCCGGTCCCGCGCATGGCGGCTTCCTCGAAGGCCCAGCCAATCGCATCCTCACTGTCCGGGGCCCCACTGATCCCGACCACAACTGGGCCTGTCACCGGCACCCCCGGTGCGCGGACGACGACGACCGGGCTGTGTCCGTGTGCGGTCAGCGCCACTGCCACCGAGCCGGCCAGCAGGCCGGTGAATGCGTTCAGTCCGCTTGAACCGACGACGGTGAGGAATGCGCCCTTCGACAGCTCGATCAACACTCGAGCTGGGCGGCCCGCCTTTCTGGTCAACGTCACCTCCAGATCAGGGTCCAGCGTCTGGACACGATCGAGGGCCTCGTCAAGGAAACGCTGGCCCGTGGTCTCCAGGTACGTGAAGAAGCTCTCGGAGGCACCCGGGTTGAACCCCAGCGCAAAACTCTCGAAGTCGACGGCGTGCACCAACCGGAGCGGAAGGTTGCGCAACTGTGCTTCGTTGACGGCCCAAGTCAGGGCCATCAGCGATGAGCTCGACCCGTCGATGCCGACCAAAATATAAGGGCGGGGCGGTAATTCGGTCACAATATCCTCCGATGCCTCTGACTGTCCGATGCCCACGACGGTACGAGCACGGCTCCTCCGCTGCTATGGCCGAAAGTCACTCGTTGAGTGATCACTCGCCACCGCTCGGGACCCTTGACCTGTGGTGACTCATGCGCCGTCCCAAAGGCCTTTATGCCCTCGCCTCCGGCTACGTACCCGGGCGAGGATTCGATGACACATCTGCCGTGCCGCACGCCAGGGCAACCACTGCGTAACACGCGAAAACCACCGGGAGACAACATGATCGAAATGCACGCTGGCGATTCCGTCGTGGTCGGCATCGACGGGTCGACAGCTGCCGTCTACGCCGCTCACTGGGCCGTCGCTGAAGCCATCGCCCGAGATGTCCCGCTGCGGCTGGTGAGTTGCGTGCAAGGCCCGCAGCGCTCGGATCGAATGGTCATCGAATACGCCAGGACCTCTCTGCGGGCGGCTCACGCAGCCATCGACGACACCGCCGCGCACGTCAAGATCGAGACCGCCGTCGTAGTCGGAGACCCGACGGCGGTATTGATCGAAGAATCCCGCCGAGCCGCCATGGTGTGTGTGGGCTCCGTCGGGATAGGCCGTTTCGCAAAAGCGCTGCTGGGATCGACCGCGGCGGGCGTGGCCGAGGGCGCGGCGTGTCCGGCCGCAGTGGTCCGCAGTTACGCACCGCACCGGCGCTCGCCGGCAGGGTCGATCGTCGTCGAGGTCAATGACTGGGAAGAGAACCACGATGTGTTCGCCGCGGCGGTCGCCGAAGCGCAACTGCGTGGACGGCCCGTTGTGGCGGTCGGCGTGTGTCCGCCGGAGACCGGGATGAGTGGCCGCCAGGAGCTGCTGCGCCGTTGTGCGGTGTGGCTAGACCTCTACCCCGACGTGTACATCACGGCGGTACCCATCACGACGAGTTTCGCACGGTTCCTGCAGACGACGTCCGAACCGATCAGCCTCGTCGTTGTCGGTGCCCGCGAAGCGGCCAAGCTCGTCAAAATTATTGGCTCACACGCCGACGCGAACTCCGACAACCCCTCTGTGCTCGTCGCACGGGTCTGAAATACCTGAGGTGCAGGCGGCCGCGAACGGCCCCCTGCACCTCAGCAACGATCTGACTACCGGGCCTGCGGCCGGGCGACCAGCACCGGGCACTCGGCATGCTGCACCAGCCGGTGGCTCGTCGACCCGAGGAACCACCCGGCCACGTTTCCATGGCCGCGGGTCCCGGTGACGATCAGCTGCGCGCGCTGCGCATAGCCCAGCAGCACGTGCCCCGGATGGCCGGCGGCGACCACGCGGCGGACCGCGACCTCCGGGAACTTCTCCTGCCACCCCGCCAGCCGTTCAGCCAGCAACATCGCCTGCTGGTCCTCCCGCGCCGGGCCCGGCAGCTCTTCCCATGTCGGTTCGATGTAGTCGAAATAGGCTGGGACATAACTCGATACGAGAACGGCGAGCAGTTTCGCCCCGCGCAGTGACGCCTCCTGGAAGGCCCAGCCGATTGCTTCCTCGCTGTCGGGCGCGCCGCTGACACCGACCACGACGGGCCCTCCGGCGTGTGCGCCGGGCGCGCGGACCACAACGACGGGACTGTGGCCGTGCGCGGTCAGCGCCACCGCCACCGACCCCGCGAGCAGACCCGTGAACCCGTGCAGCCCACTCGATCCGACAACGGTGAGGAACGCATCCCTCGACTGCTCCTCCAGCAGCTGCGCCGGGCGGCCGACCAGGTTGTGGACGGACACCTCCACCTCGGGGGCGAGTGCCTGAACACGCTCCGCGGCCTCGTTCAGGAAGTTCTGTCCCGACGTCTCCACGTACTTGAAGAAGCTCTCGGAAGCACCCGGATTGAATCCCATCACGAAATTGCCGTAGTCGACGGCGTGGACCAGGCGCAGCGGCAGGTTGCGCAGTTGCGCCTCGCCGATGGCCCACAGCAACGCCTCCAGCGATGATCTTGATCCGTCGATGCCGACCAAAATGTATGGGCGAGGAGATAATTCGGTCATGATGTCCGCTCCAGACGAAGGTGCAATTCCCGACACCTTCAACGGTACGGGCGTCGACTGCCCGGGGCTATGGCCAAAAGTCACTCGCCGGCCAGGGCCCAGAGGTACGGCTTCGCGCCGGGGCGCGTTCCGGGTGACTACTCGTTGTCGCCGACGGCTTCGAGGCGCTCGCTCACCCGAGTGAGCGCCTCGTCGAACACGTCGACCTTCTCGCCCCGCTTTTCGTTGGCGGGCTGCGCGGCGCCCCGGCCACCCTCGGATTCCACCCGCGCCGCACCCTGACGCCGCAACAAACTGAAGTTCTTCTCACGCGCCTGCCGCAGCCTGCGCTGCAGCTCCTTGAGTGCTTTCGAATCCATCCGGGCCAACGCCTCGGGATGGCTCTCGGCGATCAGTTCGTTTTCCTGCGGGGTGAGGTTCACGTGGTTGCTCATGACTGATTCATACCCGTGACTGCGATACCTGCCGGTCGAATCACTCGACCGCGCGCCCCTGGCGCGGCATAATTCTTTATTGACATGACTGCAACCATCGACGCCCGCGACGTGGGCACGCTGCCGCTCGCGCCGAAGAATCCGCTGCCGTTACGGCAGTTGATCGCCACCCGGCAATTGCACACCGGGCTGGTCCGGCTGAGCGAGGCCGGTGGGCCCGTCAGTCGCATCGCCGTCGTACCCAAGCGCGTCGCGCCGCCCATCGTGCTCGTCACGTCGCCGGCCGGCATCCGCGACGTGCTGGGTCGCTCCGACAACCTCGCCGAACGCTCCACGATCCACGAAGAAGTGCGCAACGTGGTCGGCGACAATCTCTTCGTCCTGCCCAACAAGGCCTGGCCGCCGCGCCGGCGCGCCCTGCAGCCGGTCTTCACCAAGCAGCACGTCGACCGCTTCGGCGGCCACATGTCCCAGGCCGCGCAGGCGATCGCCGACCACTGGCGCGACGCGCATCACGTCGACCTCGACACCGAATGCCGCCGGCTCGCCATGCGGTCCCTCGGCTACTCGATTCTCGGTCTCGACATCAACGAGCACAGCAACACCATCGCCGAGAACATGCACGTGGCCTCGCGCTATACGGCCGATCGCGCCCTGCGGCCGATCAAGGCGCCGCAGTGGCTGCCGACGCTGGGACGGCGTCGGGCTCGCGCCGCGGTTGCCCGGATGCGCAAGATGACCATGGCGGTCCTGCAGGACTGCCGCGCGAACCCGGACCGCGATGCACCGTTGGTCAAGGCACTGCTCGCGGCCTCGGACCCCGAT
Source organism: Mycobacterium sp. SMC-17 (assembly GCF_045310915.1). Lineage (NCBI taxonomy): Bacteria > Bacillati > Actinomycetota > Actinomycetes > Mycobacteriales > Mycobacteriaceae > Mycobacterium > Mycobacterium sp. SMC-17. Next base: position 13,788 of record NZ_JBJIAK010000040.1, read on the forward strand.
ACCGGCCAGAAGCTCTCCGACGACGACATCTGCAACGACCTGCTCATCTTCATGCTGGCCGGCCACGACACGACCGCGACGACGCTGACGTACGCCTTGTGGCAGCTCGGGCGCAATCCCGCGATGCAGGACCGGGTCGCGGCCGAGGTCGCCGCGATCGGCGATCGGGAGCTGACCCCCGACGACGTGCCCCGGCTCGCCTACACCGCCCAGGTACTCAACGAGTCGCTGCGGCTGTGCCCGCCGGCGGCCGGTGTCGGCCGGACGGCGATGCAGGACATCGTGGTGGACGGCCATCGCGTCGAAGCCGGCAGCATCGTGGCCATCGGCATCAGTGCCGTGCACCGGGACCCCACGTTGTGGGATCACCCGCTGGCGTTCGACCCCGACCGGTTCAGCCCCGACAACGCCAAGACCCGCGACCGTTGGCAGTTCATCCCGTTCGCCGCGGGGCCGCGGTCCTGCATCGGTGAACACTTCGCGATGTTGGTGACGACGCTCGCGCTGGCCACCATCGTGCGGTCCAACCGCATCGAGTCGCTCCACGACGACTTCCCGCTCGAATCGCCCTACACAACGGTCGCGAAAGGCCCCATCCCGGTTCGGGTCACCGCGCGCGCGTGACGCCGGCGGTGGCCGACGCCCGGAGCCAGCTCGACTGGGACCACAACGCCTACTACCAGCGCCGGCTGCTGCAGCTCCTGCCGTCACGGTGCCAACGAGTCCTGGACGTCGGCTGCGGAGCCGGCGGATTCGCCGTCCAGCTCGCCGAGCGCAGTGCGCACGTCGACGCGGTCGATCGCTCGGCGGTGATGATCGCCGAAGCGCAGCGCCGGGCCCCGACGAATGTGAACTGCATTCAGGCCGACGTGCTGACCGACGCGCTGCCGGCAACCGACTACGACGCGATCGTGTCCATCAGCGCACTGCACCACATGCGGCTCGATGCGGTGCTGCCCCGGCTGGCCGACGCGCTTCGGCCCGGTGGTGTGCTCGCGGCCATCGCGCTGCCGCGGACAGACCTGCGGCGTGAGTGGCCGTATGAGCTCGGCGCCGCGCTCGCCCATCGCGCGCTCGGTGTCCGGTTTCGCGCCGAGCGACTGCTGGGAACCGGCAGCGGGTTCGCGAAGACGCCTGACCACGACGTGATGCCGGTGGTGCTCGACCCACCGCTGACGACGCGCGAAGTCGCCGCGCAGGCCGCGATTCTCCTTCCGGGTGCCTACGTGCGGCGCCTGCTCTTCTGGCGTTATCTGCTCGTGTGGCAGAAGCCCACCGCGTAGCGGCGGCGAAAACTCGTTGACGGTGCCTCGGCAGCGTGCCATTCTGTCCGACTGCCCTGTTTCCGACCCACATCACCAATCATGACTCTGACGAACGACGAAATAACCCAACTGGCAACCGAATTCGCCGACGACGACCGCACGGGTCGCCGGCCGATCAGCGATGTCGCGGCGTGGCTGAACGACGTGCACCCGATGGCGCGTGTGACCCTGCATGCACTCGGCGAGTTGCTTGCCGGCGTCTCCAACCTCGACAGGGCCGAGACCGCCGACCGGTTCACCGCCCGTGCGCTCGGGGTGAGCGACTGCGGTCAGCTGATCGATGAAACCCGCGATCTGAATCCCGTGGCCCGGTTGACCACGGCGTTGGCACTCGGTGAGTGGATCACTGAGCACGAGCAGGTGTGTCTGGTCGGCCCCGGCGAGTACTCGCATCCCCCGATGTGGACGCAAACCGAGATCGGCGAGCGGCAGTACCGCCACCCGCTGAGCCTGCGTGTGCACTTCCCCGCTGGGTCCCTGTTGCCCGAGGCCGGGTGCGTCATCAAGATCGAAACCCGCGAGTCGTTCAACCACTCGGCCGAGGTCAGCGTCTACGTGATGCCCGCACATCAGGCCGAGGCCCGCGTGCTGCTCGACAGGCTCGCAGAGCGTGCCAACGCGCTCAACCCGTACCGGGGCCGCGCGCTGCGCGCCACCAACGCGCATGGTCTGCAGCTCACGGTGATCGAGTTGCCGCCGGCTGTCAGCCGATCGAATGTGATTGTGCCCCAATCAGTGTGGACCGAAGTCGACCTCGGCATCGCGGCGGTTCGCGATCGCCACGGCCTGCTCAACGCCCACGGCTTGGGAGCCCGCCGCGGCGTGCTGTTGTGCGGTCCGCCCGGTACCGGGAAGTCGGCGGTGAGTGCTGTCGCGGCCAGTGAAGTCGTCGGCGATTTCACCGTGATCTATGTCGAGGCCCGCGCCGGAGCGGACCTGCTGACGGTCGTCGTCGAGGAGGCTCAGCGTCTGGGCGGCCCGGTGCTGCTGGTGCTCGAAGACGTCGACCTGTGGTGCCGGGATCGTTCCGTCGGCGGCGGCGGGTTGTCGGAGCTGCTGCAGGCGATGGATATTGCCCCCGACGCCCGCATCCTGACGCTGGCATCCACCAACGACGTCGCGACTCTGGACAAGGCGGCGATCCGCACCGGCCGGTTCGACTCGGTGGTCGAGGTCGGTTACCCCGACCGCGTCGGTGCGGCCCGCATCCTGTCGGTGCTGCTCGGCGACCTGCCCGGAGGGGCGGACGTCAACACGGCCGCGGTGGCCGCGGCCCTGCCCGAGCACACCAGCGGCAGCGACATCCGCGAGATCGTCCGCCGTGCTCTGCTCGCCGGTAACGGCGAAGCCATCAGCACGGCGGCGCTGCTCGCCGAGTTGGGCACCGGTCGCTACCGCGCCGAGCCGCCGGAAGGCATGTATCTGTAGGACGACGGAACCAACGTCCCGTAACCCTCAGGCGCCGTCACCGGACGACGTGAGCCTGTCCAGCACGTCCAGCGCCTCGCGACACCAGTCGACCCAGGCTTGCTCGGTCCGCAGGCCCGCCTTCAACACCAGGTGCCGCAACACGTCGGCGTCGGCGACCGGGGCCGCGAAATCTCGGGCATCGATCTCGCGGTAGTTGGCCAACATCGCTTCATGCGCGGCGAGGTGGTGCGCGATCACGGCGCGCACGGCCCCGGTCTCGCCGAGCGCCGCGGCGGCACGCACCCGCACGGCGATGGACATCCGCTCCGGCGCGGGATCATCGATGCCACAGAGCCATTCGCCCAGCGCCGCCCGTCCCGCGGGCGTGATGCTGAAGCGCTTGGGCTGACCGCGCTCAGGGCGATCAGGCGTCGAGGCCTCGGCCAGCCCGGAGGTCTTGAGCTTGTCGAGCTCCCGGTAGATCTGCTGGTGCGTCGCCGGCCAGAAGTAGCCGAATGCCCGATCAAACCGGCGGGTGAGTTCGATACCCGTCGATGCCCGCTCCGTGAGCGCGGTCAGGATGGCGAATTGCAGCGACATGGCGTGATCGTAAGTCCCGTGCGGTTTCCGCCGGCGCAGCGCGGCGGCAGCAGTCCTGTCACGACGGTTATCCAATCTGTTGCATAAAAGCGCGCCGGAAGCCGGGACCGGCGGTCGGCGCTTCCCTGATACGACTGATTTCCAACATGTTCGAATCAGCGGGCAACGCGAGAACATCCACCCGCCGCCGATTATGCCACTAGTTGCATAACCACTCCAGCGCCACTAGAGTCCCGTCCAAACCCGGTCTCCGATTCGAAGGGCTATCACCACCATGGGTCTGCCTCCCGTCCTCGCACAGCGCCTGTCCCTGCCGGTGGTCGCGTCACCGTTGTTCCTGTGCTCGGGGCCCGACCTGGTGAAGGCGGAGTGCCAGGCCGGCGTCATCGGCTCGTTCCCCGCGCTCAACGCCCGGCCGTCCAGCCTGCTCGGCGATTGGCTGGATGAGATCCAGGAGTCGAACGCCGCCTACGCCCTCGCGAATCCCGACGCCATCGTCGCGCCGTTCGCCGTCAACCAGATCGTGCATCGCTCCAACGACCGCCTCGAGCACGACATGAGCGTCATCGTCGAGCACAAGGTCCCGATCGTGATCACCTCGCTCGGGGCGCGTCCCGAGATCAACGATGCGGTGCACTCTTACGGCGGCATCGTCCTGCACGACATCATCAACAACGAGTTTGCGCACAAGGCCATCGACAAGGGTGCCGACGGCATCATCGCCGTCGCAGCCGGCGCCGGTGGCCACGCCGGTACCCAGTCCCCGTTCGCGCTGGTCCGCGAGATCCGTGAGTGGTTCGACGGTCCGCTGCTGCTGTCGGGCGCCATCGCCCACGGCCGGTCCATTCTTGCCGCACTCGCCGCGGGAGCCGACTTCGCCTATGTCGGTTCGGCATTCCTCTCCACCGACGAAGCCAACGCGGTGCCCGAGTACAAGCAGATGATCGTCGACTCCACGGCATCCGAGATCGTCTACAGCAACCTGTTCACCGGCGTGCACGGCAACTACCTGCGCGGCAGCATCGTCGCCCAGGGTCTCGACCCGGACAACCTGCCCGAATCCGACGCCTCGGCAATGAATTTCGGCTCGGGCGGGAACACGGACGCCAAGGCGTGGAAGGACATCTGGGGTGCCGGGCAGGGTGTGGGCAGCATCAAGGAACGCCTCACCGTCGCGCAACTGGTCGAAACCTTGAAGACGCAGTACGTCGAAGCCCGCCAGGACCTGCTGAGCCGAGTGCTCGACGACGAGGTTCTCGAGCCGGCGCACTAGCCCGCCTGATACACCACCGCACCGTCGTACACGGTCGCAGCCACCAGCGAGGCGTCCAGCGCAGCCAGGACGTCTCGCGGTGGCGCCGCCAGCACGCACACGTCCGCCGGCATTCCCACCGTCAGCTCCCGAGGCACGTCCGGCTGCGCGGGTGCGCCGAGGAACATGCCCAATGCCGTTGCGGCATCGATGCTTTCAGCCGCTCCCAGCACGGCGCCCGACGGCGTCCTGCGGTGGACCGCGGCGCGCATCGCCGCCCAGGGATCGGCGTCCCCGAACGGCATATCGGTCGACAGCGCGACGGGTATCCGCGCGCCACACAGCGACGCCACCCGCCACAGCTGGCCACGCTCGTCCGCGGGCACGTCGGTGAGGTACTGCGCGCCCCGCTCGGCGACGAAGTTCGGCTGGGTCACCACCAGCACGCCGAGGTCACGCAGGTCGGCCAGGCAGTCGTCGGGAATGACGGCGCCGTGCTCGATGCGATCCCCCGCCCGGGAACCCGCCTGCCGCAGCGCGGCAATCGCCACGACGAGCTGCATGGCCGTAACACAGTGCAGCGCAACGATTCCACCTTGACGGTGCCGGGTGCCGATCCAGTCGGCCAGCGCCTCGAGGTCCAGATCGTCGTCGTGCAGAATGCGTTTGGCGGGTGCCAGGACTTCGACGCGCTGGCGCAGTTCGCCATGCCGACGGGCCTCGGCGAAGTCCATCACATCCTCAGCGGTGAGGTCGGGGGTCGCGTCGGTGACACCGGTGACACCGAATGCCGAGAGGCGCCTGCTGATCTCGCCGAGTCCGGCGTCGCTGCGCTGCAACGCATGCGTCCAGCCCGGGTCCGCGCTGCGCAGCCGGCCGTCGGGGTGGTCGGGCAGGCCGACGGCCGTCAGACCCGCGGAGTTCAGGGTCCACAGCACCCCGCTGCGGTGCTGAACGCGCACGGGCACGTTCGGTGAAACCTCGTCGAGCACAGCGCGGTCCAGCGGACCCGCGACAACCTCGTGGTAGCCGACGGCCCGAATCCAGCCGTCCGCGCCGACGGCGGCCTGCCCCAAGACCGCACGCAGCGCGTCACGGCTGCGGACCTCGCCCGGACCGACCCGCACCGACGTCAACGCCGCTGCCGCCGAACGCAAGTGGACGTGATGGTCGTGTAGTCCGGGGATGACGGTGCCACCGGCCGCGTCGAGAACGTCGTCCCCGGTGATCGGCTCGAGGTTGTCGGCAATGGCCTCGATGCGCCGGCCCAGCCGAATATCGACGGTCCGACCGTCGAGCAGCGTGGCTCGTTGAATCAGCATGCCCGGCAAGCCCTTTCCTGCACGATGGCCCGTACCCGCGCGTTGTCGGTGCCCAGCTCGCCGGCCCGCGACGACAGCGCGGGCGCCACCGGTTCGGCCACCGGACCTACGCTCGCACCGCTCGTCAGTGGTAGCGCGGCGTATGCCGCCGCCACGGCTGCCAGGGCGATCTCGACGACTTCACCACCGCCGCGCCGCAGCGACTCCGCCACCGCCAGTGTGGCGTGCATCCCCGTCAGTGGATCGGCGATCGCGTCACCGCAGAACACCGGTCCGCTGCCCGCCGGGTCGGAGCCGACCAGGCCCCCGGAAACCGCGGCATCATCGCCGAATCCGACCCAGTGGCCCTGCTCCGCCTCAGTGCCGTGACCGGTGATCCGCAGCCACACCCGGCCGTCCCGCGCCGGAACATCGTCCGGCCCCAGGCCGCGGCGGGTCAGCGCATCCGGACGAGACGACTCGATCACCACGTCGGCGACGGACAACAACTGCCGCAGCTCGTCGGGCTGGCCGAAATCGACGGCGTAACAGAGCTTTCCGGCGTTCATCCAGTCGAAGAATCGTCGTTCCCCCTGCCGGGTGCCGTCCGGCCGCGAGGGGCTCTCGACCTTGATCACTGTCGCGCCGGCCCGAGCCAGCAGCTGTCCACAGAGCGGGCCGGCCCACATCGAGGACAGGTCGACCACCAGCAGCCGGCCGCAGTCCCGGAACGGCTTTCGGTTGCCGCGTCGCCGGACCACCGGGACGGTGGCGGTCGTCTCCCCCAGCACGCCGACAGGAAGACCGAGCAGACGCGCACGCTCCGCGACATCGGCGATCTGGCGGCGACCGGCCCACTCGATGATGGCCGGCCACGGGTGATCGACCGGCACGTCGGATTCGAGCAGCGCCGGTACCGCGGCGACATCATCGGGCCGGGCCAGCGTCAGGGCGAACCAACCGTCGCGACCGGCGATCAGCCGCGTGGCGCCGCCGGCGCTGATCCGGCCCTGCCGGTGCAGCCCCGCCAGCGCGGCCCGCCCCGCGAGAAGCTCCGCCGCATCGATCTCGATGCCAAGTCGGCCGGACAACTCGGATGCGACCGTCCGCGCCCGAGCCAACACCGCCGCGCGACTGACGTCCGGCGGCCCGCCCGGCATACCCGTCAGCGCGGCCAGCCCACTGGCCGACCAGTCCCGCGCCGTCTCGTCACTCACGCGCTGACCGCATCGACCAAGCCCCAGTCCTGCGCCGTCACCGCATCGATCGTCGCCCCCGACAGCACCAAATACGCTGTGCGCCAGCGGCCGATCCGCCGCGTGATGCTCACCGTCCCCCCGGCTCCGGGGATCAGACCCAACGCCAGCTCCGGCAGGCCGAGGGTGGCGTCGGGGTGACAGGTCACCTGCCCGCAGAACGCGGCCATCTCCAGCCCGCTGCCCAGCACCTGGCCGTGCACGACGGCCCGGGACGCCGGGCCCAAGCGCGCGGTGATCTCGTCGAGCACCAGGGCCGGGCTGAAGCGCGTGCGGGCCAGGTGCGCAGACGCCGGGTCGTCGAATGTCCCGAATTCGGCGAGGTCTCCGCCGCTGCAGAAGGAGGGACCGTTGCCGGTGAGCACCAGGCGAGTCACCGACGGGTCCAAGCGCGCGACCTCCAGCGCCTCCAGCAGTGCCGCCCGCGCGGCGGTGGAAAACGCATTGTGCCGCTGGGGGCGGTTGAACGCGACGTGCAGAGTGTCACCGTCCCGGTGCGACACCACCGGATCCGGGAGCAGCGGAACGGTTTTCGGGCCGCGTTCGGCGAGCCAGCGCGCGAACTCCCGGCCGGACTGCAGCGTCGAATACGCCAGTGATTCGGTGATCACCCCGGCGAACGTCGGCGCCGCGGGGTCGAATGCCCGTAGTACGTCGTCGCACACCGCGGCGGTCTGCGGCCACGTGGCGACGCGTTCGGCGATCTGTCCCAGCGCGGCGTCCACATCGGGCACCTGCACGGTTCTGCGGTCCGCACACGGGCGGTCGACCAGCGTGAAAGTCGCTTGCTGCAGCCAGAACTCGGCGTCATCACCGGCCGGGTCTCCGACCCCGATCACCAGACCTGCGGCACCCGGGTCCTCCGCGAGGTCGATGACCCTCAATTCGTCAGGCAATGGACACCCGGTCCTCGGCCTCACGGTGAGCCAGCGGCACGTTCTCGCCTCCTGCGGATGTGGACAACCGGATCATGCCACTTCCGCCGCGGATTGAGGCCTAGTCGAGCTGCACCCGCACGGTGACGCGGCCCTTCTCGTCACGCGTCGAGATCGCATGCCCAGCACGGTCGGCGCCGCGAAAGTTGAGCAGTGTGATGGGCCCGCCCTCGCCGAGGAAGTTGCGCCACCAGCTCTTGGAGTCCGGGGCCATCACGCTGATGACCACGTCGTCGCCCGACAGCCGGTAGTTGACGGGGGTCTGGAAGCTACGGCCCGATTTGCGGCCCGTGTAGCGGATCTCGACCAGGCTGCGGCCGACGATGTCGCCGAGGACGGGCACGCTGGTCAGACCGACCGCCGCCTTGTTGAGCGCGCGGACGACGGGGTTGTCGAAAAACGTGCTGGACATGGTCGCCAGGCTAGCGCGGGTGGCCCGAGTCGGCCGACCTTGATCACGCGCATTCGCGGCAGACGTGCCCCAGCGATGGGTCAGCTGTCAACTCGCTGAGCTCACGGACGTGAATGCAACGGATGCAGATGAATTCATTGACCTGCTGCGGCGTACGAGCCAGCTGCTGCGGGCTGTCGTAATCAATCGTCACGTGGTCTGACCTTCCCAAGACGGACGCCGCACATGCGGCATGTCCGCAGCGAATGCCCCGTCCGCGCTCGGGATAAACAAATCTGTCGCCGATTGCCGACCATCCGCGCGCGGCAGGCCTCCGAATCACTGGGTAGTGCCGGGCATTTTCGGGGAATGTCTCAGCAGTCAGCGTGCCGCCCCAACCGAGGAGAGTCTGTGACAGATGCGAACCACGCCGCACCGTCGTTGCGCGTGCTGGTCACCGGAGCCACCGGATACATCGGCGGTCGGTTGGTGCCGCGTGTCATCGAAGCCGGCCACCGCGTGCGCGTGCTGGCGCGCAACCCGGACAAGATCAGCGACGTGCCCTGGGCGGCCGACGTGGAGGTGGTGCGCGGCGACCTCACCGATGCGGCCACGCTCGGCGAGGCCTGCCGAGACATCGACGTCGTCTACTACCTCGTGCATTCGATGGGTAACCCGGGAGAGTTCACCGAGGCCGAACGCACCAGCGCAGAGAATCTCGCTGCTGCCGCGCGCACCGCCCACGTCAAGCGCATCGTCTATCTGGGCGGTCTGCACACCGAATCCGACCGGCTGTCGTCGCATCTGCGGTCACGCAGCCAGGTCGGGGAAATCCTGATCGACTCCGGTGTCCCGACGGTCGTGCTGCAGGCCGGCGTGGTCATCGGTTCCGGTTCGGCCTCCTTCGAGATGATCCGCCACCTGACCAACCGGCTACCGGTGATGACGACGCCGCGCTGGGTCAACAACCGCATCCAGCCCATCGCGATACGCGACGTCCTCTACTACCTGCTGGCCGCCGCCACCGCCGACCTGCCGCGCTCACGCACCTACGACATCGGTGGACCCGACGTCCTGCGCTACGGGGAGATGATGCAGATCTACGCCGAAGTCGCGGGGCTGGCGAGACGCAGAATCGTGGTCCTGCCGGTCCTCACCCCGAAACTCGCCGGATTGTGGATCGGGCTGGTCACTCCGGTGCCACCCCGGATCGGCCGCGCTCTGATCGAGTCCCTGAGCACCGACTCCGTGGTGACCGAGCACGACATCGATGAGGTGATTCCACCGCCGCCCGGAGGCACCACCGGATACCGCGACGCCGTCAGATTGGCGCTGCGCCGCATCGAGGACGGCGAAGTCGAAACCACCTGGGCCAATGCCTCGCCGACCGGCGCCCCTGCCGACCCCCTGCCGTCGGATCCCAGCTGGACCGGCGACGCCATCTATACCGACGACCGCAGCATCGACTGCGACGCGGCCATCGAGCAGGTGTGGCGCGTCGTCGAGGGCATCGGCGGCGAACGCGGCTGGTACTCATTTCCACTCGCCTGGACGATCCGCGGTTGGCTCGACGTACTGACTGGCGGCGTCGGCCTGGCCCGCGGCCGGCGCAACCCGAACACCCTCTACACCGGCGACGCTCTCGATTTCTGGCGCGTCGAACGCATCGAGCGGCCGCATCTGCTGCGGCTGCGCGCCGAGATGCGCACCCCGGGCCGAGCGTGGCTGCAGTGGGAACTCCACTCCCGTGACGATGGCACCACCCGGCTGCACCAGCGTGCCATCTTCTTTCCCAAAGGCCTTGCGGGACGGCTGTATTGGTACGCGCTGATGCCGTTCCACGGCATCATCTTCACGGGCATGATCAAGAACATCAGCGTCGAAGCCTCGAAGGAAGGATCTCGCGCCGCCTAGCTCGCCGCGCTGCGTCCCGTCTATTGAGTGGACAGTTGTCGGCAGCTGTACACCCTCTCCCGTACGGTGTGTCTGTGAGTTTCGCGATTGACAGGTCAGTAGAGATCGACGCACCGGCCGAGGTGGTCTGGCAGGTCCTCACCGACGGGGCCAGCTACGGCGAGTGGAATCCGTTCTGCATCGAGTGCTCGTCGACGTTCGAGCCCGGTAGCCCGATCGACATGAAGGTCGTGCTGATCGGCCCGCCCAAGAAGCAGCGCGAATACATCAACACCTTCACCCCGGGCGTCGAGTTCAGCTACAACATGAAGCCCGCCCCGCTGGGACTGCTGCGCAGCGAGCGCTCACACCGGCTGACCCCGCTGCCCGACGGCCGCACCCGCTACGACTCGCACTTCCAGTTGTTCGGCCCCGTGTCTCCCATCGTCGCCGGCCTGCTGGGCCGCGCCCTGAAGAAGGGCTTCGGGGGCATGACCGACGGCGTCAAGAAGCGCGCCGAGTCCCTCCGGTAGACGGGCGCCGCGTCGGCTACGTGGCGCGATTGGCGCGGCGGCCTGCGGGGTAAACACCCGCATGGCCGAAACCAGCGCGGCAGACTATCTCCCCCGCGAGCTCAGTATCCCGGCGCTGCGCACGGCGGCCGGCGAGTGCCACGGATGCGGGCTCTACCAGCACGCGCAGCAGACGGTGTTCGGCGCCGGCGACGACGCGGCCGCGATCATGCTGGTCGGCGAGCAACCAGGTGACGTGGAGGACCGGCGCGGTCAACCGTTCGTCGGCCCGGCCGGCCGCCTTCTCGACCGCGCGCTCGGCGACGCCGCGATCGATCGCGACCGGCTGTATGTGACCAACGCGGTCAAGCATTTCAAGTTCAAGGTCACCGATCGCGGCAAGCGCCGAATCCACCAGAAGCCCAACCGAACCGAAGTGGTCGCCTGCCGACCGTGGCTGCTGGCCGAGCTGCGCACCGTGGAACCCGACGTGGTGGTGTTGCTCGGCGCGACGGCAGCACAGTCGCTCCTGGGCAACGATTTTCGGCTCACCCAGCATCGCGGCGAGACCCTACAGCTCCCGGCCGGCACCGTGCCGAACCACGACACCGTGGCCATCGCCACCGCGCATCCCTCGTCGATCCTGCGCCTGCCACCGCCCGACCGTGACGCCGCCTACCGCGACCTGGTGGCCGATCTCCACAGGTCGGTGGAGCTTCTCGGCTGAGACGCGCCCCGCTCCTGGCCGATGAATTTCGCCGTCGGGTGCAGTCTGATCTACATGGGCAGACTCATCTATGGCTTCAACGTGTCGGTGGACGGATACATCGCCGACGCACAGGGCAGCATCGACTGGTCCGAACCGAGCGAGGAACTGCACCAGTACTGGAACGACTTCGAGCGCGAGACGGCGCTGTCGTTCTACGGCCGGCGGCTGTACGAGCTGATGGCCGCGTACTGGCCGACCGCCGACAAGGAACCGGATGCCACCCCGATGATCGTGGACTTCGCCCACATCTGGCGGAACATGCCGAAGGTCGTGTTCTCGCGCACGCTGGATTCCGTCGACTGGAACTCCCGTCTGGAACGCGGCGACCCCGTCGCGGTGGTGTCGAAGCTCAAAGCCGAGACCGACGGCAATCTGGAGATAGCCGGTGCGACGCTCGCCGCGCCCGTCGTGCGGGCCGGATTGGTGGACGAGTACCGGATCGTGCTCGTGCCCACCGCAGTCGGCGGCGGCACCCCGTTCTTCCCGACCCTGCCGGCATGGATCTCGTTGCGACTGTTGGAGAACCGCACGTTTCCTTGCGGCACCGTCCTGCTGCGGTACGAGGCGAAGCGCGACTGAGGGCGGCCCGGCTAACGCGCTGACGAGACGATGATGTCCACGGCCTCGGCCACGCTGTCGGTGCAGTGGATCAGGTCGAGGTCGGATTCGGAGATCTTCCCTTCGGCCAGCATCGTGTTGCGGATCCATCCGATGAGGCCCGACCAGTAGTCGACGCCCAGCATGATGATCGGAAACGCGGTGACCTTGCGGGTCTGCACCAGGGTCAGGGCTTCGAACAGCTCGTCGAGGGTGCCGAATCCGCCGGGCAGGCACACGAACGCCTGCGCGTACTTGACGAACATCGTCTTGCGCACGAAGAAGTAGCGGAAGTTGATCCCCAGGTCGACCCAGTGATTGAGGCGCTGTTCGAACGGCAGCTCGATGCCCAGACCGACCGAATAGCCGCCGGACTCGCTGGCCCCACGGTTGACCGCCTCCATCGCCCCCGGACCGCCGCCGGTGATCACGGCGTAGCCCGCGTGCACCAGCGCGGCGCCCAACTCCTCACCCAACCGGTATTCGGGCGAATGCGGTTCCGTGCGGGCGGAGCCGAAAACCGTGACCGCCCTGGGCATCTCCGAGAGGGCATCGAAACCGTCGACGAACTCGCCCTGGATGCGCATCACCCGCCACGGGTCGGTGTGCACCCAGTCGGTGGGGCCACGTCGGTCCAGCAGACGCTGGTCGGCGGTCGTGGTGGCGCAACGTTCGCGACGAAGTTGCACCGGGCCACTGATCTGGAGGTCGCCGTCGTCGTCCACGGTGTCGTTCTCGTTCACATCGGCCAGCGTATGGGAAGCCGGGGCGCACCTGAGATTCAGTGAGCCGCCGCGCCGGTCCGGATCAGCTTGGCGAGATCCTCGCGGTCCGAGATGTCGAGCTTTATGCAGGCCCGATACAGGTGGCCTTCGACCGTGCGCACCGATACGGTCAGCCGGTCGGCGATTTCGCGATTGCTCAGCCCGGCGGCAACCAGGTTGGCAATCTCCCGTTCGCGCACCGTCAGGGGCAAGGGGTGCGCCGCCAATTCCAGTGCGGGGGTACGTACTCCCCCGCACTGCGCGGCCAACCGGTTGGCGACGGCGGCGGCCTCGGCGCTGCGTCGCCGGTCGTCGGCCGCCGCGAACGTCGCCGATGCCTGTGCCGCGGCGTCGAGAGCGGACAACAACGCACCCAGCTGCTCGAATTGCTCTGCGGCAGCGAACAATCCAGGCCCGTCGCGATCACTGACCGCCCGGGCATGCGCCGCGATCGCAGCGGCCATGCGGCCGCCGACCCCAGAGGCGACCTCGATCAGCCGGCCCGCGGCGCTGTGGTCACCGAATCGCACTGCGTCATGCAACGCCAGCATGGTCACTGCACTCTGGCCGGAACTGTCGGCCAACCGGGCGGCATCCAATGCCAGTTCGATTGCGGCACTGACATTTCCCTCTGCCGCCGCGAGCCACGATTCCGCGATCCTGAGCTGTGGACCGAACACCGCGACGTGCCGGCCAGAGCGGACTTTCAACTCGGCGACCATCTTGGCCCCAGGCTGCACCCGACCCAACGCGCAGTACGACTGCGCCAGCAACAGCCGGGCCGGGAAGCTCCACGAAGCCGCCGACTCGGCCGTCAGCGCCGCGACCGTCTGCTCCATCCGTGACACCGTCTCGACGAAATCGCCGCGGGCCAGACCGATGGTACCGACCAGCACATTGGCCATCCCCCACGCCAGATACTGGCCCGACGAGGTGATCTGCATCATGACCGCGGATCGGCTGCTCGCCGCGTCGAATTCTCCGGCGAGCACCAACGCGCGCACCTCCCCGAACGCGGTGAGGTAGCGGAGCAGCCCGTCGGCCTTGGCGCTGGCCATGCGGCCCCGGCGCGCCAATACCGCCACTTCTTCGCTGCGGCCCATCAGTGCCAGGGCGAGCGCCCCACCGAATGCCGCCCACTGCAACGCGACCGGATGCGCGATGGGCTCGGCGAGCACCCGATCGGCCATCGCCACGGCTTCCGTCAGCCGGTTCTCGAAAGCCAGCGTTGCCGACGCTGTGCCGTCGATGATCGGTATCAACTCGGGGCTCGTGATGCGCTCGCGGAGCAGGGCGAGCACTTCGTCGGAACCCTCGGCGTCGCCCATCGCCCAGTGCAGGTTGGCGATACGTGCCCAGCCCCACCGCAGCAACTCCAGTTCGGTCATCTGCTCGGGGTCGAATGAGCTGAGCGTCTCCTCGGCTTCGGTCGCCTTGCCCTGCCACAGCAGCGAACGCGCCAGCAGTTCACCGGCCTCCAGGCCACCACCCCGGTTGGTGGCCGCGCGAGCCAGCCGCTCACCCAACGTCACGTTCGTGAGGGCGATCGCCTCTCTCGCCGCTGTGACGAGCAGATCCAGTTCGGGCACCTCGTCGCTGTCCAGCGTCAGCTCCGCGAGCCGAATCCGATGTGCCGAACTGTTCAGCGGCCGGTCCCGCATCGCGCGAACGAGCTCGCCGCGCAGTCGACGGGCCGCAGCCATCCCCAGCCGGCGGCGGATCACCTCGCCGAACAAGGGGTGGGTGAATCGCACGTCAATGCCACCCGGTTCCTCACCGACCCGCACCAGACCGCGGCTTTCCGCCTCTTCGACCACGTCCGAACCGACGATGGCAGTCAGGGTGTCCAGGTCGAGGGGCTCGCAGAAGGTGAGCAACCGCAGTGCGTGCAGCACCTGGTCGGGCAACTGGTCGACCCTGGAGTCCAGCAATGACGCCAGCTCCGAGGTGACCGCAGCCCGGCCCCGCAGCTGCCACACCCCCCGAACCTGCCGCAGCGTCCCGGCCTCGATGGCGCCTTCCACCAAGTGGCGGACGAACAACGCATTCCCGCCCGAGGCCTGCCACATCAGCTCGGCAGACAGACCCTCCACCTGTCCGCCCAATGCCTCCTCGATGAGGCCGACACACTGCTGCTGACTGAACGGCATCAGATGCAACCGCTGCAGATACCGGTCCTTCCACAACGAGGTGATCGCGTCGGGGACCGGCGCGCCCGCCCGGACCGTCGCCACGATGCGTACCGACCCGTCCAACGCCAGCTGGTGTAGCAGCGTCGCCGACAGCTGGTCCAACAGATGCGCGTCATCCACGCCGATGACCGAATGTCCTTCGGCCAGAATCGTTTCGCGCGCCGCGGACAGGAATGCCACCGGATCACGCGACGTGGCACTGCGCACCAGATGGGCGAACACTCCCAGCGGGATGCCCCGCGCCGACTCGGTCGCCGCAACCCAGTGGGCGCGCACCGGCAGTGACTGGGTGACCAACCGGGCGAGCGTCGTTTTGCCAACGCCCGCATCACCGACCAGGACGATGCCGCAATCGCCGGATTCCCCTAGCAATGCGCCGCGAATCACCGAGAATTCACTGTCGCGGTGAACGACCGGCCAGTTTTGGGCCACGGCGCACAATTCTACCGGCCGGTTTTCGCTGTTGAAGGCGTAATGACCGTGAAATATCGGTCCGCTTTTCGGGCCGGCAGCTAACGTCCGGCCCGAAATACGGGCGTTACATCTTGTCATGCAGATCGGACACCATGTCGAATAGCGTCCTGTTGTTGTGGGTCCTGGTAAGGATTTTCGCCAATGTCGTAATTTGATCGAAGACCGAGCGAGTCGTGTTCTGCTTTTCGTCGAGCGGCTCGGTGTCCGGGGCCAGCAGGTCGACCATCCGGTAGTCCGCGCCGTCGGGGCCGATCAGCGGTGAGCCGTCGGTATTGGTGCCGTTGAGCATGTTCATGATGTCTTGCGGCTGAGCCATCGTGATCACCCCTGTCGTCGCTCGGGCAGCTACCGGCCCGGCACCGGCGGTTCCGATGCCACAGGCAGCGGCAAAATCGTTGGGCGACAAGCCGTCTGCGACGTTCATGTCGCAGTTGCCGAACGGGTTGCAGCCCATCGGCAGGCCTTGATTGGCGCCATATGCGCCGTCTGTGTATTGATGGGCGATCTGGCCGGGCAGCAGGGGGTTCGAGCCGTATGACGCAGCGATCACCCGTAATCCCTTGGGCCGCGTCACCCACATCGTGTTGAAGTCGCCCTGGTTGGCATAACCGATGATGCGCGCCGGATTGCCGGCGTAGTCCGCGAGGTTGTCGTACAGGGCGTTGATCCAGGCGGATCCGTCGCCGCCAGGGTTCCCGCCGCTTTCGACGTCCAGCATGAGTACGACCCTGGGGTGCAGTCCCCCGTTGGCATCGATCATCTGCCGTACCGTGTCGGCATTTTCCTGCCAGTTCGGGCGCACGTAGGTGTAGACGATGCCGCAATCCAGCCGGCCGGTGTCCAGCGCATTGCGCATCCACGCATAGTTCTGCGCGAAGTTGGAATCCCGGTGCGTGCCGTCGCATACGCGGATGGACAGAATCTTGTACGGGTAGGAATCGCTGACCGGCACCTGGAATTCGGACACGTCGGCAAAGAAGCTGTCCACGTGCGCCTGAGTCGGGGGTGTGCCGTCCTCGACGATCGGGCCGGCCACGTACCAGTGGTCGTTCCAGTAGTTGCTGTCGGAGGGCAGGGCCTTGGGCGTGGTGCAGCATCCCCAGGAGCCCGACGATTCCATCGCGACGCCGTCGACCACACAGTTCATGTGCGAGTGGGGACCGCCGTCGCCTTCATGGTGCAGGTTGATCACCACCGGCGCGTCGCCGGGCACGTCGCTCAACGATGCGACGTGCATCAGATCGAATGGTCCGACGTGTTGCTCGCCGAACGGCAGGTATCGATACGACTCGGTGGACAGACCTTGTCTGCCCCAGACCATCTGGTCTCCGTTGAACACCGCCGAGAGCACATCGGTCACCAGGCCCGAACAGTCACAACCCACGCCGCGATCGTTCGGGTCCCACGTTCCGCCGTAGACGTAGTCGTCGCCGAGCCGGTCGAAGAATATGCGTTTGGCGAACTCCACGTCGCCTCGAGTGACGGTCATCAGTCCCTCCTGTGATGAAGTGATGGGAACCCAGTGTCACGACGAAATATGCCGAGCCGCACCAGTAGCCCACTACTCGATTCGCTGTTCAGCAGGGCGCGGAATCACGTCGTGACCCGACAACAGTCGAGTAGCCGGCTACGCGCGCCTCCGCGCCACCAGCACCGCAACATCATTGGGGCATAGGCGAACCGGGTCGCCGGCCGATACTGCGACTCGGCGGTCCTTGCCATCACGGAGGAGGTCATCATGAGCCTGGTTGCCATGGCGTCGGTCGCGGTTGCGCGCGACCTCGCACCGGTCGGTCAGCCGCTGAACAGCGTGACAATTGGCGCCGGACAGGGGGTTTCGCCGTCACCGGCACCGTCGGGTGAAGTGTCGGACTCGCAGCCGGAAATGCCGGCGATGGGGCCGACAGCGACGTTGCGTCGGCCAACCGATGTCGCCCAAATGGCCCCGCCGGCACCGCTGATCGACACAGCTGCCGGATTTGCGCAGTTGCTGGCCGCCCAAATCCCCGCCGAGGCACTCGTCGCCTACACGACGTTGTTGGCATTGTTCGTCGACTCAGGCCCTACGTACAACACCGGCCGGTGGGTGCTCTACGGCTTCTCGGTGATCGCCTGCGGTGCCATCATCCTCGCGACCTATTGCGCCAAGCGGAATTACACGTTGCAGCACGGGGACGGTGTGAGCGCGCTATGCGTCATGCGCCCGCCGTACCTGCCGATCGCGGCAGCCATGTTGTCGATGGCCGTATACGGATTGACAGTGCCCGGGTCACCACTGCAATACAGTGTGCCCGACGGCGCGTTCACGATGCTGTCCGGCACGCTTGCCGTCGGCGGAGCGCTGATGATGACCATTCTCACGCCTTTCCTGGGGACGGGTAACGCCGCCGTCCCGGTAGCGAATTCTGATTCGTGAAAGGTGAATTCGCATATTCGAGTAGTCGACTACTCGATACAGGTACCCGCCGCCGTCATTAGCGTCGAATCCGTCATCGACGCAGGATTCCGGACCAATTCGGGCCGACACGGGACCGGCGCGACGTGACAAGAAGGGAGCACTCCGATGCCGCTACCGTACGGGCCCGGGGCCCATGGCACCGAAATCGAATACTGGCAGGCCTGGTTCCAGCGCCAGTACCGCGCGTACGCGCCGGCGAAGGACCGGGTTTATGGTGACGGCGCAGTCGCCGCGGTCACCGAGATGCAACGGCGCCTGGGGTTACCCCAGACCGGCGTCTTCGACGAGACGACAGCGCAGGCGGCCCACTACGTGCCGCCGCCACGGAATCTGCGACCGATCATGTTCACGGTCGAAGGTCACCTGTCGGACATGTTCAGAGGACCGGTGGCCGACACCGCGACAACCCTTGAGACCGAGGGCCTTTGCCATCACCAGCCCATCGGCTACAACAACGGAGCGCTGCCATTCGACAACGAGAGCGGTATCAACGAGCTCGCCCGGCTGCTCGGCGCCACCCAGATGGACAACGGCGTGCCGTTCCCGCAGGGCACACCCTGGTCGCTCGGCGTCTACTCCCAGGGCGCGATCGTGGGATCGTACTTCTACTTCCGTTACCTGCGCCCCGGTCAGCCGCTGGCGTGGCGCACCGCGGACCTCAAAGGCGTTCTGGCGTACGCCAACCCGTGCCGACAGACCGATTCGATCGCGCCGTGGGCCAGACCAGGGGTGACAGTGACCGGCACGCACGGCCTGGACCCGCTCCAGCGATTCGGCTTGCCCGGCTTCCCCGCCAAGCCGGACCACTGGATGGATGTCTACCGTGAAGGCGACATCTTCGCCGAGAACCGTGACGACCAGGCGAGCGCGGTCAAAGCCGCTGTCTACCAGGCGGTGATGAACGACGGGATCAGCAACCCGTTCTCCCTCGCCGGGCAGATCGCCTTCACGCTCCATGCGCCCTTCGACGAAGTGTTCGCGGTGATCAAGGCAATGATCAGCGGCGCGGTGTTCCTGGCCAGTAACCCGAACCCGCACTACGCGCCGTTCGAGCTCGAGGCCGGCACGCGGTGGATGCGGGAACGACTCATCAGCGGATCGGTGTCAGTTCCGCAGCCCAGTCCGGTGGTCGTCTGAATCCCTACTCCACCCAGGCTTGGATCACCCCGTACCCGCCGCTGGTCCGCCACCCCTGTCCGGCGGTATCGAGTTCGGCAAGTTGCTCGGATGTCAGGCCGACGACAACTTCCGATTTGAGTGTCCGCAGTGCCGTCACCGGAGACGGAAAGTAGTCGACGGTCTGGTCGAACGGTGTTGTGGCGGGCCAGTATCGGTCGCCGACGAGGCGCCGATAGTTGAGGTCGCCTTTCATCACAGTCATTGTGGCGCCGGCGAATTCGGCGGTGAGGTCGTGGGGCATGTCGTGGAACGACAGCGGTGCACAGAAGAACTTGTGGGTGCGCACCGTGAGCCGGCCGCTGCGCACAGCGTTCCACAGCCGGTCGCCGGCCTTCCCGATCGGCGGATGTGCGTCGGCCCGCAAGCGTCGGATGACAGCCAGGACATCGGCCGTCGTCGCGTCCGACACGTAGTAGGGATACGGCTTGACGTACAGCACGATCTCGGCAGCCAGGCGCTGACAGAGCAGGCTGTCGATCAGGACGAGATCCGCCAGCAGTTCGCGGCCTGCGTTGTCGGCGACGACGCAGACGGTCGGGTTGTCCTGCGCGCGGAGCGCAGACCACAGCACGGGGCTGTCGTCGACGAGGATGCCCTCCGAGCGCGCGTCTGCGGCACCGGCGCCCTTTTGGAGTTGGAAGCTGAGGTCGGCGCGGTTACCCCACAGCGCGGCCACCAGCAGAGTCTGGCGCGGCTGGTGCTCCGCCGCGTCGGCCAGGTCGGCGAAGGCACGCAACTCGTCGTCGACCTCCGGCCCCGTCAGCTCGGCGGTCTTGACCGGCGCGAACGGGTCGACTCCGCGCCAGGCCCCGGCCCCGAAGTAACCGACGGCGTCGAGCAGCCGGCGGTAGAAATAGCTCTCGCTCCACAGGAACGGCACCTCGCCCCAGGGGCGTCCGTAGACGTCGTCTCCCCAGGCGAGCCACTCATCCCGGTCATGAGCATGCTCGGGCAACGGCTCGAGGACGCCGGTGGTGCTCTCGACGAGCAGCTGCTGCAGCATCGCCTCTTCGGCGGACGTGTAGGGCGTGGTGTCCAGTACCTGGCGAATCAGCTTTGGGTGACGCTCATGGAACACCTCCCACTCGAAGGACCCCGGCACCGCTGCGGTGATCGTGGGGGCATCGGTGGTGTCCACGGGGCGTCCGCTACTTGGCTGTGCGGAAATACGGTTCGACCGTGCCGCTCTGCTTGACGACCATCGGGTTTCCGCGGCGGTCCTTGGCGGTGGGGACCTCCACACGCACCCAGCCCTCGGCCACGTTGTATTCGACGACGTTGGTTCGCTCGACGCCATTGAAGCGGATACCCACGTCGCGCAGGAGCGCCTCTTCATTGAAGAACGGGCTACGCGGATCGATGGAGAGGTGATTCGGCGGGACGTCGGTGTTCTGATCCTGGGACATGTTGGCTTTCGTTGAATGCTGACGGATTCTTCTTCGCTAAGAACGTACGCGACCCCGCCGGAGCGGGTGCCGCGTAGGTCGTGGCGGGCCGCGGGGCCCAAGCTTCCACCGGATGAGGCCACAGACGCCGCCACATCGAAACCTGTTGGTGCCGCCGACAATTGCGCACTGTCACACCCACAAAATCCCCATACACCTCACGTGTCACATCCGTCTCGTGAGGCCCCCGCAGACCGCTGTTCGCCTGCACACATAACGGTGCCGGCACTCCGGAAGTCGGCCTACCATCGGAAGCTATATGGGCCAGGTGAAGGCAAATTCACCAGTGCCCCGCGACAGATCAAACCTCATGACAGAAGGAGGGATGGGCTGATGAAAATCGCACTCGCAATCGCTGCCGCCGCGCTCGCACTCAGCCCCATCGGCGTCGCCCACGCCACGCCAGGACAGTGTTTCAACACCCCTTGGGGTGGCTACTGCGACGGGCAAGCCGACGGCAACGGCATCTTCAACCACTGCGAAGGTGCAATGGGATTCAGCAACTGCTTCTACGTCCGTGCTGTACCCACGGACGTCGACCCGCGGGGATGGGTCCCGCTGACCTGACGCCTCAGTTCGGTATCAGCCGGAGTTGGCGCGCCTTCTCGAGGATGATCCGCGCGCGGTTCAATCGGGGTAAGTCGCTGCCGTCCTTCGGTTTTCCGCCGCGGGCGTTGAACTGCTCGACGAACTCGCGCGCCCAGCCGATGTCCGATTCGGAGGGGCTCAGTCCGGCGTTGATGGTCTCGGCGTCAGACGAACGCAGCGCGAGCTTGCCCGTCATACCCATCTGCCGGGTGAGCGCCACGCCCTCGGCCAGCTGATCCGGGTCGCGGGTGGGCCCGTCGATCGGACCTGGGATGTGCGCCGCCCGCGACGCGACGACCAGCTGGGAACGGCTGTAGGCCAGAGCCAACGGGTCCTGCTCGACGCCGATGTCCAGCGTGTAGTCATTGACGCCGAACGCGATGCGGAAGCACGGGCGCGCCGCGGCGATGTCGTGTACGCGCGCCAGCCCGCGCGCCGTTTCGATCAACGCGATCACCCGCGATTCGCCCCCGAGCCGGTTCGCGGTATCCCACATGTGATTTCCGCCCTCCGTCTTGGCCAGCACGACGCCCTTCAGCCCGCGGCACTCCGCCAGCGCGCGGCAGTCGGCAGACCAGAAATCACTCGACGCATCGTTGACCCGGACCCACGCCTGGGCCCCGGAGCTCAGGAAGTCGATGACTCGCTCCCGGGCCGCTTCCTTCTCGTCGGGAGCGACGGCGTCCTCGAGATCGAGGATCACCTCGTCGGATTTCGTGGTCGACAGCAGCTCCCCGAGATCAGGCTCTCGGGACGGATTGACGAGCAGCCAGGAGCGCGAAACCTTCGAGTTCACGGTCATGGCGTCAGGCTAGACGCATTGAGTGCGCCGCACCCGGCGTTGAAGCTGCGCACGGGACCACCAACCCGGCAGCGCCCCGAAGACCCCGAGAACCTAGCCGCGCCGCCGCCGTCCCACGCGCAGCAGCCAGTCGGGCAGCGCCAACCCGTGGATGATCCGTTGCGTCCGAAAGTACTGGCGCGGAAGCGATGCCGTGTTGTAGGGCAGGTCGTACTTCTCGCACAGTTCCCGGACCCGGACGCTCACTTCAGGCAACCGGCTGCTCGGCAGATCAGGGAACAGGTGATGCTCGATCTGGTAGCACAGGTGCCCACCCGAGAACGCCAGCAGCGGGCCTGCGTTGAAGTTCGCCGTCCCGAGAATCTGTCGCAGATACCATTCGCCGCGAGTCTCGTCCTTGACCACCGCCGGGTCGAACGTCTCGGCCCCGTCGGGGATGTGCCCGCAAATGATGTTCACGTACACCCACAGGTTCCGGAGCACATTCGCGGTGGCATTGGCCGCCAGCGTGCGACGCCACCGGCGCAGGCTGAGCGCCGGGAAGAACACATAGTCCTTGGCCAGCTGGCGCGCGCTCTTGGCGAGGAATTTCCGCTCCTCCACCGCGACAGCGTCTGGCGTCTCACCCCGGAGCCGCTCCGAGTGCAGGCCGTGCAGGGCGATACCCCATTCGAACGTCGCTGCCAGCACCAGGTTTCCGAGCGGGGCAAACAAATGCGCCCACCGCCACGGCTGGTCGGTCGTCACCCGTAGCAGGCGGTAACCGATGTCCTCGTCCATGCCGAGCACGTTGGTGTAGACGTGATGCCGATAGTTGTGCGAGTACCGCCACTGCGCCGAATGTCCGACCATGTCCCACTCCCAGGTATTGGAGTGGATTTCCGGGTCGTTCATCCAATCCCACTGGCCGTGGGAGATGTTGTGGCCGAGCTCCATGTTCTCGACCGACTTCGCATACGCCAGCGCGCACGTGCCGGCGACCCAGCCGACCTTGGACCGGCTCCCGGCGATCATCAGCCGCGCCGCGACATCGAGCGCCCGCTGAAAATGGATCACCCGCCGGATGTACGCCGAGTCCTTCGCCCCGAGCGACTCCTCGACGTCCCGGCGGATCACGTCGAGTTCGTAGCCGATCTCTTCGACGTCTTCACGGCTGAGGTGTACGTAGGCAGAGACATCGGCGATCGCCATCAAGGTGTCCTCGGGTGGGAGTGGCAGGAAGACGGGGCCATCCAGGCCACCGCGAGGCCTTTGACCTGCAAAAACTTTGTCGGGCTGACAGGATTTGAACCTGCGACCACTTGACCCCCAGTCAAGTGCGCTACCAAGCTGCGCCACAGCCCGCGGCGCTGCCGGACGAACCGGCAACGGTTGGAAAGCCTACCTCAGACCTCCCGCCGGACCCTAAACGGGTCCGGCGGCGCGTCGGCGACTAGCGCTTGGCCCCGCGCTTCTCCCGCACCCGCACGTTGATCTTGATCGGGCTGCCCTCGAAGCCGAACTCTTCACGCAGCCGGCGCTCGATGAAGCGGCGGTAGCCGGCCTCCAGGAAGCCCGTGGTGAACAGCACGAAGGTCGGCGGCCGCGATGCCGCCTGGGTGGCGAACAGGATGCGTGGCTGCTTGCCACCGCGCACCGGCGGCGGCGTGGCCGCCACGATCTCCTTGAGGAAGGTGTTGAGCCGTCCGGTCGGGATACGGGCGTCCCACGACGCCAGCGAGGTCTCCAGCGCCGGCACCAACTTCTGCACGGCCCGACCGGTTTTCGCCGAGATGTTCACGCGCGGCGCCCACTGCACCTGCACCAGCTCGCGCTCGATCTCCTTGTCCAGCAGGTATCGCCGGTCTTCGTCGACCAGGTCCCACTTGTTGAACGCGATGACGAGCGCACGCCCGGCCTCGATGACCATTGACAGCACCCGCAGATCCTGTTCGGTCAGCGGCTGAGAGGCGTCGATCAGCATGATCGCGACCTCGGCGGCATCGATCGCGCCGTGCGTGCGCACCGAGGCGTAGAACTCGTGCCCGCTGGCCTGGCCGACCTTACGGCGCAGACCGGCGGTGTCGACGAAACGCCAAGTCTTGCCGTCCAATTCGATCAGCGAGTCGACGGGGTCCACCGTGGTGCCGGCGACGTCGTGCACGACGGACCGCTCGTCGCCCGACAGCTTGTTCAGCAGCGAGCTCTTGCCGACGTTGGGCTTGCCGACCAGCGCGACACGGCGCGGACCGCCGGTCCCGCCGGACGTCTCGGAGACCTCGGGCAGCACCTCGAGCACGCTGTCGAGCAGGTCGGCCACGCCGCGGCCGTGCATCGCGCTGATCGAGTGCGGCTGTCCCAGCCCCAGCGACCACAGCGCCGCGGCCTCGGATTCGATCTTCTCGTTGTCAACCTTGTTGGCCGCCAAGAAGACCGGCTTGCCGGAGCGCTGCAGGCGCTTGGCGGCGGCCTCGTCGGCCGCGGTCGCCCCGACCACCGCGTCGACCACGAGAATGATCGCGTCGGCGGTGCGCATG
Organism: Mycobacterium sp. SMC-17; assembly: GCF_045310915.1. NCBI lineage: Bacteria > Bacillati > Actinomycetota > Actinomycetes > Mycobacteriales > Mycobacteriaceae > Mycobacterium > Mycobacterium sp. SMC-17. The sequence goes on from NZ_JBJIAK010000040.1 coordinate 38,447, forward strand.
GCCACGGTGGCCTGCTCGGCGACCAGCATCTGCAGGCCCTTGGCGTCGGGTTCCCAGCCGCCGGTGTCCTGCACCACGAACCGGCGCCCGACCCACTGCGCGTCGTAGGACACGCGGTCGCGCGTCACGCCCGGGATGTCCTGCACCACCGCTTCGCGACGGCCCAGGATGCGGTTCACCAGAGTCGATTTGCCGACATTCGGGCGGCCGACCACGGCCACCACGGGCGGGGGTCCGGCGTACTCGTCGACCTCGGCCTCGAATCCTTCCGAGCCGATCTCCCAGTCACCTTCGTCGAACCACACACCATCGTCGTCACTCATTGACGCACACCTACCTTCTGCTGCACGAGATCCAGCAGATGTGCCACCACACCAGCCTGGGTCATATCACTGGAATCGACGACGATCGCATCATCGGCGGCCTGCAGCGGCGAGACCGCGCGCGTCGAGTCCAGATGGTCCCGGCGCTGGACATCGGCCAGCACCGCTTCGTAGTTGTCGCCCAGACCGTTTGCGACGTTCTGCGCATTGCGCCGACGGGCGCGCTCCTCGGCCGAGGCGGTCAGGAAAATCTTGAGATCGGCGTCCGGCTTGACGACGGTGCCGATGTCGCGGCCCTCGACGACGACCGAACCGGCTTCCGCGATCAACTCCCGCTGCCGCTGCACCAGGATGGTCCGCACGGCCGGGATCGCCGACACGGCCGATACGGCGAGAGTCACCGCCTCGCCGCGGATCTCATCCGAAACGTCCTCGCCCGCCAGGTACGAGGTGTCGTGGTCCGGGTCGAAGCTGACGGAGAACTCCGTCTTCTCACACACCGCGACGACGGCATCGGCGTCGGCCGGGTCGATGCCGGCGCGCAGTACCGCCAGCGTCACGATGCGGTACATCGCGCCGGTGTTGATGTGGTTGGCGCCGAGTGCATGCGCCAAACCCGTTGACACCGAGGACTTCCCGGTGCCCGCCGGGCCGTCGATGGCGATGACGAGCGCGTTCACAGGCCCACCGCCTGGTACAGCTCGCCGACTTCCTTGCGCGTGAGCGCCCGCAGGCTGTTGACGCGCTGGTCCCCCAGCGCCACCGTGCCGATGTGCGTGCGCACCAGTTCCTTCACCGGGAAACCCACCTCGGCCATCAGCCGGCGCACGATGCGATTGCGGCCCTCGTGCAGCACGATCTTCACCAACGACTTGCCGGCGACCATGTCGACCACCGCGAACTCGTCGACGTAGACCGGGCCGTCGTCCAGTTCCACGCCCTCGCGCACCTTCTTGCCCAGCCCACGCGGCACGGTCCCCTGCACGGTGGCCAGGTACGTCTTGGACACCTCGTACCGCGGGTGCATCAACCGGTGGGCCAGCTCGCCGTCGTTGGTCAGCAGGATCAGCCCTTCGGTGTCGGCATCGAGCCGGCCGACATGGAAGAGCTTCTTGTTGCCGCGCACGCGGTGCTCGACCAGGTCACCGATACAGGGCCGGCCCTGGTCGTCAGACATGGTGGAGTGCATACCTTTTGGCTTGTTCAGCGCGAGGTACACCAAATCCTCGTCGACGAGAACCCGGGTGCCGTCCACCCGGACCACCTGGCGATCGGGGTGCACCCGGGTACCGAGTTCGGTGACGATCTGGCCGTCGACCTCCACCCGCCCGTCCAGGATCATCCGCTCGGCGACGCGACGAGAAGCAATTCCCGCCTGCGACAACACCTTCTGCAGTCGCACGCCTTCTTCGTTGGTCATGTCAGTCCCGATCTACGTCGAATTTGGCCGGCTCTGCAGCCGGCGCAGGGGTTCCGCCGAGTTTGGCGAAACGCGGCTCCTCAGAGAGCGTTTCAGTGATGTCGTCGATGACGTCGACATCCGGCAACAGCGGGGCGAGTTCCGGCAGCTCGCTCAGCGAGGTCAACCCGAGCCGCTCCAGGAACAATTCCGTCGTGGCGAAAGTCGTTGCACCACTGTCGGCATCGGTGCCGGCTTCGATGATGAGGCCGCGGGCGGCGAGGGTCCGCATCACGGCGTCGACGTTGACGCCACGCACCGCACTGACCCGGGCGCGGGTCACCGGCTGCCGGTAGGCGACGACCGCAAGGGTCTCCAGCGCCGCCCGGGTCAGCTTGGACCGGGCGCCGTCGAGAATCAGCCGCTCGACATAGGGCGCGTACCGGGCCCGGGTGTACATCCGCCAGCCGCCACCGGCCTCGCGCAGGTCGATGCCGCTGCCGCGCTCGGCCAGTTCGGCGGCCATCCGGCGCAGCTTGTCCTCGACACGCTCGATGGTTTCGTCCAGAGCGGTCGCCAGAGAGTCGACCGGCGCCGGGGTGTCGACCACCAGTAGCAGGGCCTCCAGCGCGCACCCGAGCTCGTCATCGCTGATCTCGGTGTCGAGTTCGTCACCCTCGGCGGCAGCGGCGTCGTCGGTCACACCAGCGTCAGGCTCGACGCCCTCGCCCACGCTGCTATCCGCGGCAATCACCGCGTCGTTGTCCGTCATTGGTCTTCTTCCACCGCCGCTGCCAGATGCTCGTTCGTCGGCCGCTCCCCGGTCCACGAAACTTGCAGCACTCCAAGCGGTTCAATCTGCTCGAAGTTTACCGCCTTGGCCCGGTAGAGCTCTAATAGCGCCAGGAACCGCCCGACGATCTCCATGCCGCCGTCACAGTCGGCGACCAGGTCGGTGAACGACGCCCACTCCCCGATGCCGCGACTCTCCAGCAGCCCCATCAGTTTCATGGCCTGCTCGGGCACCGACACCGCCTGCACGTGCAGGTGGTCGACGCGCAGCGACGGCACCGGACGCGGTGTGAACGCGGCCGCCGCGATCTGGGCGAACCGGTCGGCGTCGACGCCGAGCATCACCTCAGGCAGCAGCTCGGTGAACCGGTCCTCCAGCGTGACGGCCCGCGGGTAGCTGCGCATCGCCGCGGCCTCGAGCTCGGCGAACATCAACGCGACGTGCTTGAAGGCCCGGTATTGCAGCAGCCGCGCGAACAGCAGGTCGCGCACTTCGAGCAGGGCCAGGTCGTCCTCGTCGTGGACCTCGGCGGCGGGCAGCAGCCGGGCGGCCTTCAGATCCAGGAGAGTCGCCGCGACGACCAGGAACGCCGTCGTCTCATCCAGCTCGAGCTGGCTGCCGATCTCCTTGGTGTACGCGATGAACTCGTCGGTGACCTGGTGCAACGCCACTTCGGTGACGTCGAGTCGGTGCGCGAAGATCAGCTGCAGCAGCAGGTCGAAAGGGCCCTCGAAATTGTTGAGCCGGACCTGGAAGCCGGCTTTCTTCTCGTCCGGCTGGTCGGTCGCCGGATCCTCCGGCGCCGCGCCCCCAGCACTGTCGGGAGCGTCGACCTCCGAAATCACGCGCCGAACCGGTCGATGACCTCGCACGCCAACGCCCGGTACGCCTGGGCGCCACCGGATTTCGGGGCCCAGGTGGTGATCGGTTCACCGGCGACGCTGGTCTCCGGGAAGCGCACGGTGCGACTGATTACGGTGTCGAACACGAGATCGCCGAAGCGCTCGACCACCCGGGCCATGACCTCGCGCGCGTTGACGGTGCGGTTGTCGTACCGGGTGATCAGGATCCCGCTGATGTCGAGTTTGGGGTTCAGCCGGTCGCGCACCTTGTCGACGGTGTCGGTCAGCAACGCGAGACCGCGCAACGAGAAGAACTCGCATTCGGTCGGGATGATGACGCCGTCGGCGCAGGCCAGCCCGTTCACCGTGAGCAGCCCGAGCGACGGCTGGCAGTCGATCAGCACATAGTCGTAGCGGTCCAGCACGGGATACAGCGCGCGGGACAGCGTCTGCTCGCGGCCGACCTCGTTGACCAGCTGAATCTCGGCGGCGGACAGGTCGATGTTGCTGGGCACCAGGTCCAGGCCCTTGACCCGGGTGTTGATGAGCACGTCGTCGATCGACACCCGCGGCTCGACGAGCAGGTTGTGCACGGTGTGCTCGAGCTCGTAGTGCGGGACGCCGAGGCCGGCGGACAGCGCGCCCTGCGGATCGAGGTCGACCAGCAGCACGCGGCGGCCGTATTCGGCCAGGCTGGCGCCCAGATTGATGGTTGACGTGGTCTTGCCGACGCCGCCCTTCTGGTTGCACATCGCGATGACCTTGGCCGGGCCGTGCACGCTCTTGGGTTTGGGCTCGGGGATGTGTCGGGCGGGACGTCCGGTCAGGCCGATCGCGGGTTCCGGATCTGCGGTCGCGGACGAGGCATCGACATGAAGCGGCAACGAAACCGGCTCCACCGGGCTCAGGCCCCCCACGCCTGTTGGGACATCGGTCATGCGTCGCCGATCAGCGGCGTGACTCCCATAGCGAACATCCGGGCAAGTTTAACGGTGCCACGCCGCTGACGACGGCAGACCCGCTGTCCTAATGTGACTGCCATGAGCTGGAAGCGACGGTGGTCCTTCGTCCGGATGGCGCTGGGGATGCGAAAGTTCGTCCAGACCGGACAGTGGGGCGACGGCCGCGAGGCCGCCGCGGCCGCCTATGTGGAAGCGAACGCCCGCCGCGGCGACGTCGATCATGTCCTCGCGACCATCGACACGTTCGCCCGCGAACAGTCGATGCTCGTCAACGTCGGTGACGAAAAAGGCCAACTCCTCGAGTCCGCGCTCATCCGGGCCAACCCGTCGCGCATTCTCGAGCTCGGCACCTACTGCGGCTACAGCGCGCTGCTCATGGCCCGAACCGTGCCGGACGCGCACGTCTTCACCGTCGAACTGTCTGCCGACAACGCGGAGATCGCCCGCCGCATCTGGGCCCACGCCGGCGTCGCGGACCGGATCACGTGCGTCGTCGGCACCATCGGCGACGGCGGCGCGACGCTCGACACGCTGGCCGGTCATGGATTCGGGCCGGGCAACCTCGATTTCGTGTTCATCGACCACGACAAGGCGGCCTACCTCAAGGACCTGGAGTCGATCCTGGCGCGGGGCTGGCTGCACCGCGGCGCGATCGTCGTGGCGGACAACGTGAAGGTGCCCGGCGCTCCGGCCTACCGCGCGTACATGCGGGATCAGGAGGGCAAGCTGTGGCACACGCAGGAACACCCCACCCACGTCGAATACCAGAAAAACGCTGCCTGACCTGGTGCTCGAGTCCGACTACCTGGGCTGAGCGTCGTCCGCCGCCTTGACCGGGCGCTGCCACGGCCACGAGCCGGTCATCTCGACCTGCAGCGAGAAGCTCAGGAAGGTCCGGATGGCGACGATGCCGGCCAGCACCGCGACGCTTTGCGCGGTCGGCGTGACGGCCACGGTGCGGATGATGTCGGCCGCGACGAGGAATTCGAGCCCCAGCAGGATCGAGCGGCCGAGCTGGCGCCGGAACGCGTCGTAGGCGCCGCCCTCTGAACCACGCATCCGACCGAACGTGGCGGCCAGGGCGATCACGGCACCGCCGACGATCACGGCGACACCGACGGCGTCGATCACCTTGCCGGTCGTCTCGATGATGTCGTAGAACGCCATGACCGGATGCTAGCCCCGGCCGATCGTCGTTCTTATCTGGCGCGCGGGTGCGCCCCCGCCCACACTTCGCGTAGCGCGCTGACGGTCACCAGCGTGTAGATCTGCGTGGTGGTGACGGACGCGTGGCCGAGCAGTTCCTGCACGACGCGCACGTCGGCGCCGCCTTCGAGCAGGTGCGTGGCGAACGAGTGGCGCAGCGTGTGCGGCGAGACCGCGGCGGTGATGCCGGCCCGCTCGGCGGAGTCCTGCAGCACCTGCCACGCGCTCTGCCGCGACAACCGGCCGCCGCGCGCGTTGAGGAAGATCGCGGGCGTGCCCTTGCCGCGGCGCGCCAGATCGGGACGGCCCCGCACCAGGTAGGCATCCAGTGCCGTGACGGCGGGCCGGCCGATGGGCACCAGCCGCTGCTTGCCGCCCTTGCCGTGCAGCATCACCGACCGGGACTCGGTGTCGACGTCGTCACGGTCGAGGCCGACCGCCTCGGAGATGCGCGCCCCGGTCGAATACAGCAGTTCCAGCAGCGCGCGGTTGCGCAACGTCAGCGGATTGTCGGCGTCACTGTCGCCGCCCGCGCCGTCCAGCAGCGCGATGACGTCGTCGTAGCTGAGGCTCTTGGGCAGCCGTCGGCCCGGTGTCGGTGGCTTCACACCGCGGGCGACGTCGGCGTCGGCGAGACCTTCGGCGGCGGCGAACTTGTGCAGCCCACGCACCGCGATGACGGCCCGCGCGGCCGAGACCGAGGACAACGCGACGACGCCGTTGTCGGGATCGCCCTGACGCAGCGCGACGAGGAACTCACTGACGTCGGTCTCGGTGACGGCGCGCAGGTCATCGATGCCGCGGCCGGCCAGATGGGCGGTGTACCGCCGGATGTCACGCCGATAGGAACTCAGCGTGTTGGCCGCGACGCCCCGCTCGATGCTGAGGTGGTTCAGGTAGCCCTGGACCTGCTGCTCCAGTCGCGACCGGACCCCCGCTGACGCCGCGGCCGTCATCAGTCCTGTTCCCGCCGGGTGCGCAGTGCGGACGGGCGGTCGATCCACGGCGCGTCGAGCGGCCGCAGCTCGGCCGGCCGGTGGGCGGCCGCGAGAATCCCGGCCACCGCAAGGGCATTGACGATCTCGCCGTCGAACACCATCCGCACGGCATCGGCCAGCGGCACCCGCTTGACCACCAGGTCCGCTTCTTCGTCGTGCGCGTGCGGCCGGCCGATGTCGGTCAGCCCGGTCGCCAGGAAGATCCGCACGCTCTCGTCGCTGAATCCGGGCGTCGAGTCGACATCGAGCAGCAGCTGCCAGTGTGCGGCAGCCAGGCCGGTTTCCTCTTCGAGTTCGCGCGCCGCGGTGACGTGCGGCGGCTCGTCACCCATATCGAGCAGCCCGGCGGGCAGCTCCCACAGCCGCCGCCCGATCGGGTGCCGATATTGGTACACCAGTACCAGGTTCCCGTCGTCGTCGAGCGCGACCACCGCGACCGCCCCGTAGTGCTCGACCACCTCACGGCGCGCCGAGCCACCACCGGGCATCGCGACCTCGTCGGCCCGCAACGCGAAAATCTTTCCTACATAGACGGTTTCGCTCGAAAGCGTGGCGAAATCGTGGTCAGCCACGGGATTCTTGCAGCTGCTCGGCATCCTCGTCCGAACCCTCCGCATGCGATCCGGCGCCGTGCACCTCGGAGTCGATCTCCTCGAGCGGCAGGCGTTCGGCCGCCTTGTAGTCCAGCGACGCTCCGATGAACGACGCGAACAGGGGGTGCGGACGCGTCGGGCGGCTCTTGAGCTCCGGGTGCGCCTGCGTGCCGACCAGGAACGGGTGCAGGTCGGCGTCATACTCGACGAACTCGACCAGCTGGCCGTCCGGCGACGTGCCGGAGAACTTCAGCCCGCTCTCGGAGATGCGGTCGCGGTAGGCGTTGTTCACCTCGTAGCGGTGCCGGTGGCGTTCGGAGACCTCGGTCGCGTCGTAGGCCTTGGCCACGATCGAATCCGCCTGCAGCACGGCCGGATACGCACCGAGGCGCATGGTGCCGCCGAGGTCGGCCTCACCGGCCACCGCGTCGAGCTGGTCGGCCATGGTGGCGATCACCGGGTCCGGCGTGTGCTCGTCGAACTCCGCCGAGTTGGCGCCGCTGATGCCGACGGACCGCGCGGCCTCGATGACGATGCACTGCAATCCGAGGCACAGGCCGAGCAGCGGCAGCCGCTGGCGGCGGGCGTAGCTGATGGCGCCGAGCTTGCCCTCGATGCCACGGATGCCGAAGCCACCCGGGATCAGCACGCCGTGCACGTCGCCGAGTGCGGCGGCCGCACCCTGCTCGGTCTCGCAGTCATCGGAGGCGACCCAGCGGATCTCGACCTTCGAGTGGTGGGCGAACCCACCGGCGCGCAGCGCCTCGGCCACCGACAGGTACGCGTCGGACAGGTCGATGTACTTGCCCACCAAGGCGATTCGCACCGTCTCCTTGGGCTCGTGCACGCGGCGCAGCAGGTCGTCCCACTCCGACCAGTCCACGTCGCGGAACGGCAGGTTGAGCCGGCGCACCACGTAGGCGTCGAGCTCCTCGCGGTGCAGCACCTTGGGGATGTCGTAGATCGACGGGGCGTCCGGTGTCGAGATGACGCCGTCGATGTCGACGTCGCACATCAGCGCGATCTTGTTCTTCAGCGGCTCCGGCACATCGCGGTCGCAGCGCAGGATCAGCGCGTCCGGCGTGATACCGATGCTGCGCAGCGCGGCCACCGAGTGCTGGGTGGGCTTGGTCTTCAGCTCGCCCGACGGGGCCAGGTACGGCACCAGTGACACGTGCAGGAAGAAGACGTTCTCCCGGCCGACGTCGTGACGGACCTGGCGGGCCGCCTCCAGGAACGGCTGCGACTCGATATCGCCTACGGTGCCGCCGATTTCGGTGATCACCACGTCGGGGCGCTTGCCCTGGGCGTCGGGCAGCGCCATCTCGAGGATGCGGCTCTTGATCTCGTCGGTGATGTGCGGGATCACCTGGACCGTGTCGCCGAGGTAGTCGCCGCGACGCTCCTTGGCGATGACCTCGGAGTACACCTGGCCGGTGGTGACGTTCGCCGACCGCGACAGGTTGCGGTCCAGGAAGCGCTCGTAGTGGCCGATGTCCAGGTCGGTCTCGGCGCCGTCCTCGGTGACGAACACCTCGCCGTGCTGGAACGGGTTCATGGTGCCGGGGTCGACGTTGAGATACGGGTCCAGCTTCTGCATCGTCACGTGCAGACCACGCGCGGTGAGCAATTGGCCAAGACTGCTGGCGGTCAGACCCTTACCGAGCGAGGAAGCGACCCCGCCGCTGACAAAAATGTGCTTCGTCGCGGCCTGTGGGTGCCTGCGTAGCGATGCCAAGAACGACCTCCGTGGTGATGGGGCAACGTAGCGGTTGAGCTACCTGGGGCCTGCCGACCCACGGAATTTCACCCTATCACCGACCGGCCCGAGCTGGGACTGACGCGCCGGTGACGGTCACCACGGCGCGCTGCGACTCGAATTACTGCAGGACCGTCACCGAGCTGGCGCCACGACCGATACCGAGCTGCGCCGGATGGCCGCCGGCGATGAGTTGCTGCAGCGACAGGACCGTGGTGATCCGGCCGGCTTGGCTGTTGACGTCGTCGACGGTGCCGACCGCGCCGGACAGCCCGGCATCCGAACGCACGACGGCGACGGCCGCGGTGCCCGACGCGCAGCCGTCCCGGCCGGCCACCAGCGTGCCCGCGCCGTGCGGCGCCAGGCCCGAGGCCAGGCGGGCCACCGTGGCTCCCCGGTTGCCGGCGTCATCGCCCAGGGCGCCGCCGGTGACGATCAGTGCGCTGTCGGCGACCCCGATGCGCTGCGAGCCGTAGGTGACGAACCCGGTGTCACGCAGCGTCGCGAGCACGGTGTCGCGCTGCATGTCGTCGACGGGCAGGATCGCCGGGTTGCGGTCGCGCAGCAGCGTGATGCCCAGCAGGTCACCGGCCTGCGAGCCCTGGTCGACGGTCCGGGTGCTCAGCTGACGTCCGGCCGGCACGATCGGCGAGTTCACCACCGACAGGAGCTTCTCCGAGGCGTTGGCGTCCACGAACTGCTGCGTCAGCGCGATGGTTCCCGTCACCGAACCCCCGGCGGCCGCAATCAGTTTCGCGGCCGCGTCGACGTCGTCGGTGGCGGCGTCCGGGGTGCGGAACACCACGACAGATTTCCCCGCCAGCGCGTCATGCACCATGCGCGGCGACATCTGGGCATCGAACTCGCCTGCCGCACTGAGCTTCTGGTTCAGTGCGTTCTTCTCGTCGGTGAGGCTGTTGATCTGGTTCTGCAACTCGTGTTTGTCGTCACGAAGTCCGGACAGCAGCGTGTTGGACAGCAGACCGGAACCGAGCATCACCCCGATGGCCAGCGCCAGGAACACCGCGGCCAGTGAGATCGCATGCGAGCGTAGGGAAATCATCGTCCGGCTAGCTCACCAATCCCTGCGCCCACAGCAGGAAGCGGTTCCAGTAGTCGGTCACCAGGTGCAGGACGGTGGCGTCGGCGCGCGCGACGTACAGCGCCACGATGACGGCGACCAGCATCGCCAGGACCAGCAGCGCGATGGCGCCGCCGGAGACGCGGCTGCGGTACAGCGTCGCAACGGCTTTCGCGTCGACCAGCTTCTCCCCCACCTTCAGGCGCGTGAGGAACGTCGACGGGGTGCTGGACTGCCGTGTGCGGTCGAAGAACTCTTCGATGTTGGCGCGGTGGCCGGCGGTGACGATCAGCGCGGCGCCGTGATGGTCGACGAGCAGCAGCGCCAGGTCCGCGGCCGAGCCGGCGGCCGGGAACGTCATGGCACCGACGCCCAGATCCTGAATGCGCTCAAGGCCTTTCGCGTGGCCGTCGGCGTCGGCCGGTAGCACCACCTGGGCACCGGACCGCAGCACATCGGCGCTCATCTCCTCGGGATCGCCGACGATCAGCGCGGGACGGTAGCCGGCCTTGCGCAGCGTGTCGGCGCCGGCGCCGACACCGACGAGCACCGGCTGGTACTCCTTGATGAACGGCTTGATGGCCTTCAGGTCAGCCTCGGCGCTCGGGTCGTCGGTGACCACCACGACGTGCCGGCGGTTCACGTCGACGTCGATGTCCGGGATGCCCATGCCGTCGATCAGCAGCGGGCTCTCGCTGCGGATGAACTCGATCGTGTTGCCGGCGAACGCCTCCAGGTGCGCCACGAGGCCACTCTTGGCCTCGTGCATCATCTCGTGGATCTGCTCGTCGTTGCGCTCGTTGCCGAGGACCAGACGGCGGTCGCCGTTGTAGATGCCGCCGTTGTGCAGCCGCACCTTGGCGCCGTCCTTGACCTTCTTGAAGACCTCCGGGCCGGTCTCGTCGATCAACGTAACCCCGTTGGCGACAAGCACTTCCGGCCCCAGGTTCGGGTAGCGGCCGGAGATCGACGACGAGGCGTTCACCACGGCGGCGACCTCGGCCTCCACCAGCGCGTCGGCGGTGATGCGGTCGAGGTCGAGTGCATCGAGAACGACGATGTCCCCCGGGCCGACGCGTCGCAGCAGTCGGTCGATGTCACGGTCAACGCGGGCGGTTCCAGTCACGCCCGGCTTCGGTCCGGCATTTCGGGTGAGCAGCGCTGCCATCTTCATGCGTCGATTCTGTCGATGAACCCTCAAGTAGAGGTGGAGGCGCGCCGTAACAACAGCCTCAGAAGTTTTCTTTTGTCACATCCGTAACAGCCGAATGGTCTCAATCTCGCTTCGCCGCATAGTGCCGGGCGGCCTTGGCACGGTTGCCGCACGTGGTCATCGAGTGCCAGCGCCGGGCGCCGTTCTTCGACGTGTCGTAGAACCACAGCACGCAGTGCGGGTGCGCGCACTGCTTGATCCGGCCGGCCGATTCCGCCAGCAGCTGCAGCAGGTTGTCGGCCGCGAGCCAACCGGGCAGCCATTCGGATCGGGGCACGTCCACATCGTCGTGCGGCCCGGACTCCGCGAGGGACCGCCGGATACGGCCATGGTCCAGGACAGCGTTCAACTCGTCGGCCGCGCCGTCGGTGACCACCTGCAGGATGGCTTCGCGCGCCCGCAGCAGGGCCGCGCGGGTCTTCTCATCGGATTCACAACGATCGTCGAGACCGTTGGCCACCAACCAACATCGGAGTCCCGCCACGTCGGTCAGGAGATCCCGGGGCCCCTCCGCCGACATCCACCGGGTGTTCAGCAGATCCAGCGCGAGAGGTTCGCCGACGTGCGGGCGCGGATCACGCATAGCTGAGATTAACCGCCTCTCCTGCATCGACAGCCTCCCGACAGTCCACTAACCATCTATTTTCATTTTGGTGGTTGACACGTTGCGCCTCCGATTCTAACCTTCAAATGTCAGATCAACAGTTACAACGGAGGAACCGATGACCACCGCCATCACCCCCAAGCTCGCCCCCGGCCACGTCGGGCTCAACGTCACCGACCTGTCGCGATCCGTCGACTTCTACCGGCGTGCTTTGGGTTTCGAACAGCTCGGCATCAGCGACGAGGGCGACCACCGCTTCGCCTTCCTGGGTTCCGAGGGCACCCTGCGGCTGACGTTGTGGCAGCAGAGCGACGGCGCGTTCTCCACCCGCAGCCCGGGTCTGCACCACCTGTCGTTCCAGGTCGACACCATCGAGCAGGTTCAGACGGTGGAGGCCGCACTCAAAGAGCTGGGCGTGACGTTCGCCCACGACGGCGTGGTGGCACACGGCGAGGGCGCGGCCTCGGGCGGCATCTTCTTCACCGACCCCGACGGCATCCGGCTGGAGATCTACGCTCCGAGCGGCGCCGAGACCGCTCCGGCACCGAGCGGCGCCGCCCCCACCTGCGGATTCTTCTGAGCCGCGCCATGACTGCCTACCACGCCGGTGAGCTGGAAGTGCAGCGGCGCATGGGCCAGGCGGAGATCGCTGTCCGCGTCGGCCGGATGATCCGTACGGAGATTCCGGCCGCCGCGGCGGCCTTCCTGGCCGAGCAGCCCATGGTGGTCCTCGCCGCGACAGACGACGCGGGCCGCGTCTGGGCCAGTTTGGTCACCGGCCCCGCCGGGTTCGTGCACGCCGACGACGACCACACCATCGTGGTCGACGCCCTGCCCGTGCCTGGCGATCCGCTGCACGATGTCGTACGCCGGCCGGGCCAGCAGGTCGGCATGATCGCGATCGAACCGCAGACCCGGCGCCGCATGCGGGTCAACGGCGTCGCCCAACCGACCGATGACGGGCTCCGTATCCACCCCGACCAGGTGTACTCGAACTGCCCGAAGTACATCTCGCGCAGGTACATCGACGGTGTCGCCGAGGAGACGCATCGTCCGGAAGTCCGTCACGCCGACGTCCTCGATGAGCGTCTGCAGCGCGTAGTCGCCCGCACCGACACCTTCTTCATCGGGTCGGCCGATCCGGACGGGAACGCCGATGCGTCGCACCGCGGCGGCAATCCCGGCTTCCTGCAGGTGCTTTCGCCGAACCGGCTGCGCTGGCCGGACTACCGAGGCAATTCGATGTTCATGACGCTGGGCAACATCAGCGCCAACCCGCGCGCCGGACTGCTGATCCCCGACTGGCAGACCGGGACCACGCTGCAGCTGACCGGCACCGCCGAGATCATCTGGGACGACGGCCCGCAATGTTCGGTGGAATTCACCGTGGATGAGGTGATCGAGCTGACAGACGTCAGTCCACTCAGATGGGGACAGGCCGAGCTGTCGCCCGCCAACCCCTAAGGCGCCGCATGCTCCTGCTGCGCCGCCTCGAGCAGCTCGCGAGCATGCGCACGACCACTGTCGGTGTCGCCGAGTCCGGCCAGCATGCGGGCCAACTCAGCGACCCGGTCCTCGTCCTCGAGGCGCACCACGCGGCTCGACTTCGGGCCGCTCTCCACCACCAGGTGCACGTCGCCGTAGGCCGCGACCTGCGGCAGGTGCGTCACGACGATGACCTGGTGGGTACGGGCCAGCCGGGCCAGGCGCTTGCCGATCTGCACGGCGGCGCGGCCACCGACACCGGCGTCGACCTCGTCGAACACCATGGTGGTGCCTTCGGCGGACGCCGACAGCACCACTTCCAGGGCGAGCATCACGCGCGACAACTCGCCACCGGACGCACTCTTGGCCAGCGGCAGCACGTCCGAACCGCTGTGCGGCGTGAAACCGAACTCGACGGCGTCGACGCCGTCGTGCCCGGCATGCACGAGGGTGCCGTCGGGCAAGGTCAGCGGCGCGCTGTCGTCGGCGCGCGCCTCCAGCGGTGACACCGTGATGCTGAATCCGGCGCCGCCCATCGCCAGACCGGCGAGCTCCGCGGTCACCGCCTTCGCCAGGGACTTCGACGCCTTGGTGCGGGCCTTGGTGACCTCGGCGGCGGCCAGCACCACCTTGTCGTGCCGTTCGTCGACCTGTTTCTGCAGTTCGGCCAGGGCTTCTTCCGAGACGTCGAGCTGCGACAGCCGCTGCCGGGCGTCGGCCGCCCACTGCAGTACCCCGTCGATGTCCGCGGCGTACTTGCGGGTGAGGTTGCGCAGCTCAGCCTGGCGCGCCAGCTTGGATTCCAGAGTGCTTGCGTCGCTGGGCAATTCGGAAAGATAGTCACCGAGTTCACCGGACACGTCACCGATCACCGCAAGCGCCTCGGCCAGGCGATCGCCGAGGGCACGCAGCACGGCGTCGTCCGTCGCCGACAACACCGACTTGGCCTGCGCCGCGGCATCGAGTGCCGACGTGGCGTCGTCCGACGGGCCATCGCCGAGTTCGCCGGACAGCGCCGCGCGGGCCGTCTGCGCGGCGTCCCGCAGCGCATCCAGCTCGGACAGCCGGCGGATGTCGGCGACCAACGCGTCGTCCTCGCCGGCTTCCGGCGCCACCGCGTCGATCTCCCCCAGCCCGAACTGCAGCCGGTCCGCCTCCATGGCGAGATCCCGCGCCCGGTTGCGGCGGTCGATCAAATCTCGTCGGGCAGTGAGCCATTCGTCCCGCAGCTTGCGGTATTTGGCCAGCAGCCCGGTCACGTCGACGTAGCGGTCCAGCGCGCCGCGCTGCTCGTCGGGACGCATGAGTCGCAGCTGATCATTCTGCCCGTGCAAGGCAAGCAATTCCGTGGTGAACGTGGCCAGCGATTTCGCCGGCACACTCCGGCCACCCAGGTATGCGCGCGACGGCCCGTCCTTGCTCACCGAACGCGCGGCGATGACGCTGCCGTCGTCATCGCGGTCGGCGCCGGAGGCCTCGAGAATCTCATCGACCCGCTCGGACACCCCGTCGCCGAGTTCGGTTGTGGTGAAACGGCCTTCGACGACAGCGCGGGCCGAACCCGAACGCACCCGGCTGGGGTCGGCGCGCGCGCCCCCCAACAGGTGCAGGCTGGTGACCACCATGGTCTTACCGGTACCGGTCTCGCCGGTCAGCACAGTCAGACCACGGCCGAATTCGGCAGTGGCCGCACTGATGGCGCCGAGCGCCTCGATGCGAATCTCGGTCAGCATTACTGGCCGCGCCACCCTTTCACCGGCAACCGGAATTTGCGCACCAAACGGTCGGAGAACGGGGCGCTGTCGAGTCGAACCCATTTCAGCGAGACTTCGCAGCGGGTGACCTCCAGCCGGCCACCGGCCGGGACCACCATCTGGCGGCGGCCGTCGCAGAACACCATGGCGTCATTGTTGCCCGCTTCGACCTCGATCGCGATCGATGCGTCGGGGCTGGTCACCATGGGACGGGCGAACAGGGCGTGAGCGTTGTTGGGTACCACCAGGATTGCTTCGAGGTCGGGCCACAGAATCGGGCCGCCCGCGGAGAAGGCATAGGCGGTGGATCCAGTGGGGGCCGACACCAGCACGCCGTCGCAGCCGAACGCCGAGACCGGACGGCCGTCGACCTCGAGCACCACGTTCAGCACACCGAACCGGCTGCTCTTCTCCAGGCTGGCTTCGTTGAGCGCCCAGCCGCGCTGCACGATCTCACCGTCGACGCGGACCCCGATGTCGAGCGTCATCCGCTCTTCGACCCGGTAGTCCTTGTTGATGATGCGCTCGAGCACATGGTCGATGGCCTCGGCCTCGGCCTCCGCCAGGAACCCGATGTGTCCGAGGTTGACCCCGACCACGGGGATCTCGGCATTGCGGGCCAGCTCGGCTGCCCGCAGGAAGGTGCCGTCACCGCCGAGCACCAGGACCAGTTCACAGCCCTCGGCCGCATGGCTGTCGGGATCGACGACCGTGATGTCGACGCCCATCGCGCGCATGTGGTCCGGGGCCAGGTGCAGAGCCCCCCGGTCGACGGCTTCGGCGGCGAGCACGCGCAAACCGATTCCGTTGTCGCCCAGTACTTTTTCGACACGGGTTGCGGTTTCGGTGGCTTCGTCGCGGCCGGTGTGGATCACCAGCAGGACGGTGCGTTCGCGCGTCACTGCGGCCCCTCGGCGACCGCGCGGCCGACGGCTGCGACGAGCGCGTCGCCCTGCAGCGGTTGATCGGTCGTGGCCCGCAGCCGCAGGAAGTACTCGACGTTGCCCGACGGGCCGGGCAGTGGGCTGGCGGTGACGTCGACCGCATGCCAGCCGAGTTCCGCGGCGCGCCGCGCGACCGTCAGCACCGCATCGGCGCGCAATTCCGGGTCGGAAACCACACCACCGGCTCCAACTCGATCCTTGCCCACCTCGAACTGCGGCTTCACCATGGGAACGATATCGGCTAGGGCCGACGCACATGCGGTCAGTGCCGGTAGGACCGTGGCCAACGAGATGAACGACAGATCGGCCACGACCAGGTCGACCGGGCCACCGATGGCCTCGGCCGTCAGCTCCCGCACGTTCGTCCGCTCCATGACGATGACGCGATCATCAGAGCGCAACGACCAGGCCAACTGGCCGTAGCCGACGTCGGCCGCGACTATCTCGCGGGCTCCGCGGTCCAGCAGTACCTCGGTGAATCCGCCGGTGGACGCACCGGCGTCCAGGCAGCGTCGTCCCTCGGGTGAGACGCCGAACGCGTCGAGCGCCCCGATCAGCTTGTGCGCGCCACGGGACACCCAGCTGCGCTCGGTGGATTCGGCGACCAGGAGATTGGCCGCGGGAGTCACCGCCGTCGAGGCTTTCGATGCCCGCATACCGTCGATGGTCACGCGGCCGGCCTCGATCAGTTCGGCGGCTTGTTGACGAGACCGGGCGAGCCCCCGCCGGACGAGTTCGGCATCAACACGTGCGCGTCGCGTCACGTGCCCGTCACCCCTTCTCGACCGATTCCAGGGCCCGGACCAGCAGATTGTGGGCGTGGTCCAAACCCGCCGCGACAGCCTCGAGGTCCGGTGTCTCGTCGCCCTCGCCGGACAAATCCGGGAGATGGGACAGCAGGACCGCGATGTCCTCGCGGATCTGGTCAGGATCGGTACTCATAGCGATGTTCACGCTAGCGGATCGGTGCCGTCGAGCAGCGACCACCGATCCAATGCCGCGCGTGCCGTGTCGTCCCCGGCCGCGATGCGCACCCGACCCGAGACGGCGCCGGACCATACGGCACCGGCCGTCGCGCGGACCACCGACAGTTCGTCGTCAACGGGTTCGCCGGTGGCGTGGACGGTGACCTCGTTGCCGGACATCTCGACCCGCCACGCGGGGTGCGGCCCGACTCGCAAGGCATCCGCAGGCGCCGCCAGCGAGCGCAGGTCGGGCGCCAGGTAGTCGGGACGCTCGCCGGGGACGGCGTGCACCATGTCGGCGGCGGTGTTCACCCCGGTCAGCACCATCAGGCTGGGCAGTCCGGCGGCATTCGCCCCTGCGATATCGGTGTCGAGCCGGTCGCCGACGACCAACGGGGTTCCATACTGACCGCGGGCCAGGGCGTCGTTCATCAACGTGGGCTGCGGCTTACCGGCGACCTGCGGCACCTGTTCGGTGGCGGTCTGCAGTGCGGCGACCATCGAGCCGTTCCCCGGGAGCAGCCCCCGCTCCGACGGCAGCGTCTTGTCGCTGTTGGCCGCCACCCACAGGCCACCGGCCCGGATGGTCAGCGCCGCTTCGGCGAGGTCGGCCCACCCGGTCTGGGGCGAATGCCCCTGGACCACCGCGACCGGCCCGTCGGTGAACTGCCGTACCGGCTGCAGGCCGGCATTGGCGACCTCAGCGGCCAGCGCATCCGTACCGATGACCAGAACCTTGGCGCCCGCGGGTAGCTGTAGCGCGAGCAGGTGCGCCGCACTCTGGGCGCTGGTCACCACGTCGTCGGCATGCGCGCAGAAGCCGAGCGCGTCGAGGTGGTCCGCCACCTCTGCCGGGCTTCGCGACGCATTGTTGGTCACATAAAGCTTGCGCGACGTGACCGCGGCAAGGGCGTCGACCGCACCTTCGGTGGCCTCATGACCACGGAAGACAGTGCCGTCGAGGTCCAGGAGCAAGCAGTCGTGCAGCTGAGCCAGCGTCGTCACGTCAGCCCAATTCGGCGACGCGGTCCTCGGCGTCCGTGACGCCTTCCAGGTCCGCGGCTGCTGCATGCAGGAACCACTGGAGTGCGTCGTCCTTGCGGTCCAGAGCCAACAGCGTCTCGGCATATACATAGAACAGGCGAGCTGCCGTCTGGCCCGTCCGGGTGGAATCCAGCGGCGGGTTGGACAGCAGTGCCAGCGCCTGCGCCGGCTGGCCGAGATCGCAGCGTGCACCAGCCAGGACGATCTTCAGTTCGTCGGCGTCGTCACCGGTGAGCTGTTCGGCTTCGGGGCTGCGACCCAACTCGATGGCGCGCTCCGGACGGCCGACACCTCGCTCACAGTCGGCGATGAGGGCCAGCAGCGGAGACTTGCTGCCCATCCGTCGGGCGGCACGCAGCTCGGAAAGGGCCTGCGCCCAGTCACCACAGTGGTATGCCGCGATGCCGACGGCCTCCCGGATCGCCGCGATCCGCGACGCCCGGTTCCGCGCGGCACGCGCGTGCTCGAGGGCGGCTTCCGGATCTTCTTCCAGCAGGTCGCCGGCCATGACGAGGTGCTTGGCCACATAGTCCGCGGTCGCCTTGTCGAGCGTCGTCAGTTCACGACGGACCTCGGGCGAGAGCTGCTTGGCTTCGACATCGTCGGGCAGCCGGGGGCCGGCCGGGCGATCGGACGGCGTCACGCCATCACGGGACTGCGGCGGCCGGCCGTTCCGATCTGAACCGGGGCGCCTGGGGGCCTGCGCGCGGTCACGCTGCGGCCGCTGCCCGCGTCGTGCGTCGCCGTCGTCTCTGCGCGAGGGGCGGCGATCGCCGCCCTGCCTGTTGTCGACCACTGGAACCTTTCCTACGAAATCTCAGGTCAGAATACGGCCCGACCTGTCACTGGCCGAACTTTGCTCGCGAAACCCGCCCTCCAGACACCGGCGCCGAAGCAATCGGACACCGGCAGCGGGCCATTTCCGAGCCGAGAAATGGAAATTCCTCAAATAGAATCACCCCCCACATAAATGTGGGGGGTGATTCCTAATTTGTGTTCGGCGGTGTCCTACTTTTCCGCCCGTGCAGGGCAGTATCATCGGCGCTGGCAGGCTTAGCTTCCGGGTTCGGGATGGGACCGGGCGTTTCCCTGCCGCTGTTGCCGCCGTAACTCTATTCATTTTACGCCTCCACCAGCGTTAACCCTGTGGGTTGTTTGGTGGTGGGGTGTGGTCTGTGTGATTCTTCGGTGTGGATTGTGGTTGCGAGGCACGTTGGTGTGCAATGTTCTTGTTTACACACGTTGGTTTTTTTGGGTGTGTGTAAGTTTTCGGCCGGTTAGTGCCAGTTCCCTAAACTTATTGCTAAGTGTGCAGGTCTGGTCT